>JARLFX010000071.1 GCA_031296355.1 Acidobacteriaceae bacterium | reverse complement strand
GATGTATTGGTGGACCTGGTCGGGATCGAACCGACGACCTCTTCCATGCCATGGAAGCGCGCTCCCAGCTGCGCCACAGGCCCACTCTTGAGGGGACTTTGTTATTGTCGCGTCAACTGCGTGACAAGTCAACCGCACGGGCTGGCATTGCACGATCATGCAGTGATGATGCGGATATTCAGTGTGCAAGCGATGCGGCGCCGGCAGACAGCGGAGTCTGTCGGCGCCGCTAGCAGGCATGCTACCGCCAGCGCCCTTCGATCCAGACGTAACCACCGTGGCGATGGGCCCAGTGGCCTTCGACCCAGCGTGCATGCGGACGTGGAGGTTCAGCGTAGTATCCGGGGACCCAGACGTAACGCTCACCGTCCCAACGGTGATAGCCGGCATGCCAGGCCCAGCCCGGATGCTCGGGGGGAGGAACCGGAACCACTTCTACCGGACGCGGAGGCGGGGGGCCGATGCGAACGACGATCTGGGCGTTGGCTACCGTGCCAGCTGCAAGCATGGCGCCGAAAGCGAAGATGAGTACTTTACGATTCATGGACGACTTCCCTCCTGGGTGCAAATCTGTTGACAGCCTTAAACCGCGTGGGGCGAAAAAGTCGCTACAGAGGCCACGCGGAAGAGTTAGACGGCGGGAGCAACTGTGGCGGAGGCCTTAAAAAGCCGAATATTTACGGAACAAAGCGGAACCCACGGTGTCTAAATCTGTAGAGTGAGCGAGCACTCGGCCGCCGGCGGCGTACCACAATGGGCCCGGATGACTTGCACATCCGGTAGTGCGAATCGTAGTCTGGAAGGAACCCGAATATGCAGGCGGGCACTGTAGTGGGAAACCTGGCAAGCGCGATCGCGGTGCAATCCGGCGAGGCAGCCCTCGTCGCCGACCTTAAGGCCGGTTCTGAGGAAGCGTTTGCCCTGCTGGTTGCGCTGTATCATCAGCCCCTCTACTCGGTAATCGCCCGCAGCCTGAACGACCCCTCAGACGCAGCTGACATTACACAAGAAGTTTTCCTGAAGGTCTTCCGCGGCATTCAGGGATTCCATGGCGAAGCGAGCCTGAAGACGTGGCTCTACCGCATTGCGCTGCACGAAGCAGCCAACCGCCGCCGCTGGTGGTCGCGGCACAAACGCCAGGAACTGACCATCGATTCCTCCGCCGCCGGTGAAAGCGACGATGCGGACGATGCGCATTGCCTGCGCGACACGCTGGCTGATGGAGCACGTTCGCCGTACGATTGCGCCGCGGCGCAAGAGACCAAGACGCAGGTGGAAGAGGCGCTGCGCAAGCTGCCGGAAAATTTCCGCACGGTGGTTATTCTGCGCGAGATCGAGGGCTTTGCCTACGATGAGATCGCGGAGATATTGAATATCAACATCGGCACGGTCAAATCGCGTTTACTGCGTGGGCGCGCCGCACTCAAGGGCTATCTGTTCGCAGCCGCACAGGGGGTGGCGCGATGATGTGGTCTTCAGAATCTCTTTCCTGCAAACAGGCACGCGGCCACTTCTCCGCGTATCTTGACGGCGCGGTCAGCGGCACGGTGATGCAGTCGCTGGAGCAGCATTTGAGCGGCTGCGAAGGATGCAATACGGAGTTCGCCCAGTGGCGCGCCATGCAGAATTCGCTGGCATCGCTGGGACCCGCCAAGGCGCCGCCTGACCTGGCGCTGCGGCTACGGGTAGCGCTTTCACAGCGCGGCGCACCCGACCGCATTACCGCGCTGGACCGGCTGCAACTGGCGTGGAAGAATACGCTGGCACCGCTGGCGCTGCAGGCCTCTGCCGGGCTGGCGAGCGCGCTGGTGATGCTGGGCGCAGTGGTTCTGCTGCTGGGCGTGGCCTCTGCACCGGAACAGGCTATCGCGGCAGATGATCCCACGGGAGCCACTACCGCACCACGTTTTCTGTACGCTTCCAGCGGCTCGGATACGCAGTTGATCGAGTCAGACGCAAACGGGCAACCCATCGTGGTGCAGGCCTACGTGAGCGCGAATGGAGATGTCTACGACTTCCGCGTGGTTTCGGGCTATGTGAACGGCGAGGTCCGCGCCCAGCTCGCCAATAAGCTGCTGTTCAGCAAGTTTGTGCCGGCAACGGTGTTTGACCAGCCCACGCGCGGACGGGTATTGCTCTCTTACACCGGCATCTCGGTACGCGGCTAGACTGCGCTACGTTTGACCCTGCATGGCCCTGCTCATACACTCACCGTATACGCCCACGAACGGAACAAATGAGCGCAATCTTTCGGAAGCAACGGTGAGTTCAGCAGTCTGATGGCCTTTCAATCCACATCACAATCCACCAGCCGGCTGGGCACCTTCAGTATGCTGCCCCTCTGTCTGCTTGCTCTGATGCTGTTCCCGGCCCTGCTACAGGCGCAGAATGCATCTTCTTCCATCACCGGACCTGGGGATGAAAATGCAGCCCCAAAGGAAGAAATCTCGACGAAGCCGGTGCAACGCCCGTTTGCCGTGGACGCAGCGGGTCCGGCAATTTCGCTGGAAAGCAACGAAGCGCTGTTCTCTATCGCGGTCGCATTGAACGCCTGCGGCTACGACGCTGGGCTGGCAGAGTCTGACCCGGTGCGGCAACGTGTGCGGGACGATGTGAATGCCGCGCTGCTTGGCTCCTCCATTGCACGCGATGACCGCGATGTGCTGTGCCGCTATATCAGCAACCATCGCTTGAGCGATCCCAGCCACGATCTGGCGCAGTATGTGTCGCTGGCCGTCTACCTGACACCGCAACTTGCACTGAGCGTAGGCGAATCTGACATGCCGCCGGATGCAAACGCCGTGGCAAACATGCTGCCGGAGTTGCAGGCCTTTGCGCGATCCACGCAACTACACCTTATCTGGGTGAAGTACCGCCCGGAGTATGAAGCGCTGACGGCACGGCTGCATGAGCCGCTGACGCGCATGATCCTGGAGACGAATGTCTACCTGAAGCAGCCCACCAGCGCCTACGATGGTCGCCGTTTTCTGGTGCTGCTGGAGCCGATGCTCTCACCCGCGGAGACCAACGCACGTATCTATGGCACGGACTACATTCTGGCGACATCGCCGCTGAAGACGAGCTCGCCTACGCAGCTTCCAGTGCGGCTGGATCAGATTCGCCATATCTACCTGCACTACGAGATTGAGCCGCTGGTGTATGCGCGCTCCAGTTCGATTGCACGGCTGGCGCCGCTGCTGGGCACGGTGCAGGATGCGCCGCTGGAATACGTCTACAAGAACGATGTGATCGCGCTGGTGACGGAGTGCCTGATCAAGGGCATTGAAGCCCGCACACTGGAGATTCCGGATGCGCGGCCTCGGCCGCCTGCATCGAAAGACCGCTCGGACCAGGCAGATTATGACCAGCGGCTAAGCGTCTATGAGCACCGGCTGGAGCAGGCGCGCCGCGACCTGGCCGCGCATGACGTGAAGCAGGGCTACATCCTGACACAGTACTTTTACCAGCAACTGCAGATATTTGAGCACGATCCCGGCGGGCTGAACGAGAACATCGGCGAGATGGTCTACGGCATGGATGTGGACCGCGAAAAGCATAGTGCGCTACAGGTAACATTTGACCGCGAAGGCAGCTCTGATTTTCTGCGCCGCACACCGCGGCAGCTTAGCGGGCTGGACCTGGCGGAGATGAAGCTGGTTCGCGGCGACATCGATGGGGCATCGGATCTGGTGCAGAAAGCGCTGGAGCAGAAAAGTTCTGATGCTGCCCGGGCACACTTCCTGATGGCGCGCATTGAGACCCACGAAGGCCTGATGGACGACGCTCTGGCCAGCTTCCAGCAGACGCTTGCGCTTTCCAAAGACCCACGCACTACGGCGTGGTCGCACATCTACATTGCCCGCATTTACGATATTCAGGACCAGCGGGAGAAGGCGTTGACCGAGTACCGGGCGGCGCTGGCAAGCCGGGATGGGCGCCCTGACACCAAAGCAGCAGCAGAAAAGGGACTACAGCAGCCTTTTGTGGTGCCGCGGCGCACGGAAGATCCTAAGGACAGCGGCCCATTGGACCCGACCGGCAAAGCCGAAAAAGACTCCTACAAACCGGAACCCATCACGGTTCCCACGCCAAAGCACTAAGCTCGCCGGGTTAAACTAGAAGTAGAGGGTGTAAAGTGGCCCTTCGGGAGCGGCAGTGAGCAAGCATCGCACGAAGTTTGAGGACGACCAGACCCTGCTGGCCCAGCTGGGCCACAGTTTCCACCAACCGGCGCTGCTGGAGTTGGCGCTGACGCACAGTTCGCTTGCCTACGAGCACAACGCAGCCCGCGGGCGGGACGCTGCCAGCGTGATCTCGGAAGATAATGAACAGCTTGAATTTGTTGGTGACGCCGTGCTGGGGCTGATCGTAGCCGAGAGGCTCTACCGCAGCTTCCCGCATCTGCATGAGGGCGACCTGACGCGGCTGCGGTCTTCGCTGGTGAGCCGCAAGCATCTGGCAGAATCGGCGCAGGCCATGCACCTGGGCGATCATCTACGGTTGGGCAAGGGCGAAGAGAGCACGGGTGGGAGGCGCAAGCCGGCCCTGCTGGCCGATGCACTGGAAGCCATTGTGGCTGCGCTCTACCTGGACGGCGGGCTGCCGGCAGCGGCGGATTTTGTAGCGCGGATGATTGTGGACCCGGCACTGCCTGCGCTGGCAGCCGTGATCGGCCAGGGCGGCGCTATCGGCGACTGGAAGTCGGCATTGCAGGAGCATCTGCAGGCATCCAACCTGGGGCAGGCACGGTATGCGGTGACGGATGAGAGCGGGCCGGACCATCTGAAATGCTTTTCGATTGAAGTACGCCTGGAAAAGGACGGCAACAGCACAGTGCTGGGCAAAGCCAGCGCTGCCACGAAGAAGGAAGCACAACAAAGGGCGGCGCAGGTTGCCTACCAGACATTGAACTCTGATACCGCACCAACACCGGACGATGGGGCGCAGTTGTGACCGAAGAACTGCCAGATCACGAGACCAGCGTGCAATCTGCAGGCGGGCCGATCGATACGGCAGACCCTGCGCCGCAAGCCATCGCGGAAGCGGGGCTCTTCCCCATGCTGCAATCGCTGGCACGCATTGTGACCATTGCGCTTTTTATTCTCACGTTTATCGTGCAGCCGTTCCGCATTCCTTCGGCGTCTATGGAGCGCACCTTGTTGGTTGGCGATTTTCTGCTGGTCAACAAGCAGGTCTATGGACCCACCAGCGCGTGGCACGGACTGCTGCCCTACGGCAAGATTCGGCGCGGCGAGATCGTCGTCTTCCACTATCCTGTTGATCCTTCGCTGTACCTGGTAAAGCGCGTGATCGGCTTGCCGGGCGACAGCCTGCGGTTGATCGGAGGGACGGTGTACGTAAATGGCTCTCCCCTGCACGAGCCCTATGCCGTCTTCCGGCAGACGCGCGCTGACAACTACCGCGACAATTTTCCGCAGATGAGCGAGGCGGACCCTGCGGTCGAAACGCGCTGGTGGATCCAGATGCGTTCGCTGGTGAAAGGTGGCGAGCTCACGGTGCCCCCCGGCAGCTATTTTGTGATGGGCGACAACCGGAACGATAGCCAGGACAGTCGCTACTGGGGATTTGTACAACGGGCTGCCATT
This sequence comes from Acidobacteriaceae bacterium, assembly GCA_031296355.1. The sequence continues at coordinate 11,038 of JARLFX010000071.1, read as the reverse complement.
GTGGGCGAGCCGCTGCTGATCTACCTGTCTTTACGCGAACCGGACATGGAGGCACCACAGCACCCGGGCACACCCGCCGTGAATACCGTGCCGGAGCCGTTGCCGCTGCTGGACAAGGTTCGCTGGATGCGTACCCTGCAGGTGGTGCGCTGAAGTCACGATAGCGTGCGACTTCGCCGTGTGTGCCGCTGCCGCGATACACTTTCAATACAGCCAGGAGGAACCAGTTGCCGAAGACACCACCGACCCAGCCAGAAGAGACCGGCTCACTGCCTCCGCGGGAAGAGACTTTTCTGGAATCCATTGCCTCCATCGCCACGGTGCTGGTGGCCGGGCTGTTCGCAATTACGTTTATTTTCCAGAATTTCGAGATACCGTCAGCATCCATGACGAAGACGCTGCTGATCGGCGACCATGTGCTGGTTGACCGCATTACGATTGCGCCCCGCACAAGCTGGATGCCGCTGGTGCACTACCGCGATGTTCACCGGGGAGACATCATCGTCTTTCTGAAGCCCGGCGAGCCGGACCTGTTCCTGGTGAAACGCGTTGTGGGCATCCCCGGAGACAAGATCCATCTGCGTAATGGCGTGGTGTACCGCAACGGCGTGGCGCAGAACGAGCCGTACGCGGCCATGCCGGTGGATGACGGCAACCCCGAACACAGCTACCAGGCCTATCGCGACGACTTCCCTTCCATCCCGACCAGCATGGGCAACGGAGTGACCGAAACCTGGGCGCTTGACCTGCCCGGACATATCGAGGGAGACGACCTGGTGGTGCCACCGGGAAAATACTTTGCCATGGGCGACAACCGGCTGGATTCACTGGATGGCCGCTACTGGGGCTTCGTGCCGCGAGAGAATATCGTGGGCCGGCCGCTGTTCGTCTACTGGTCGTTTGAGACGCCGGAAGACCAGATGAACAAGCAGAGTCTGAGCGATCGCTTTGCCTTCATGTTCCATATCATCATCCACTTCTTTGACGGAACCCGCTGGACCAGAACGCTGCACCTGATCAAATAGAATTTCGTTTATTGCACGACCACTCATGACCGAAGACTCGATCCAGACTACGCATTCACGCTCAAGACGCCGCCTCTGGTGGATTGTCTCGGTTGTTGTCACGCTGCTGCTGCTCATCCTGCTGCCGCCTTACCTGACGCTGAACCGGTACCGCCGCGGCGTTGCTACCAGCATCAGCAGGAGCCTGGGACGGCCGGTCCATCTGGATGGCGTTGGCTTCCGACTGCTGCCCACACCTGCCTTTACCCTGACGAACTTCGTGGTGGGCGAAGATCCAGCGTTCGGCTATGAGCCATTCATGCGCTCCAATACGGTGACTGCTTCGCTGCACATCAGTTCGCTGTGGCGGGGACGGTTGGAGTTTGCGACCATTTCGCTGGATGATCCCAGCGTGAACCTGGTGCGTAATGCAGCGGGCGACTGGAACATCAACAGCATCCTGTTGCAGGCCGCACAGATCAAAACCGCACCGACCGAACAGCGCAATGCAGGCAGTGTGCCGCGCTTTCCGTACATTGAAGCGACGCAGGCCCGCGTCAACATCAAGCGCGGCGACGAGAAGATGCCATTCAGCCTGACAGAGGCCAAGCTGGCGCTCTGGCTATCGCAGCCGGAGACATGGCACGTTCGCATTGAGGCACGCCCTCTGCGTACGGACATGAATGCGACCGATACCGGTCTGCTGCGCGTGGAAGGAACCTTCGAGCGCGCTGCCACGCTAGAGGCTATCCCGGTGCAGCTTTCTGCCACGTGGACGAAGGCGCAGCTCGGCGACGTGAGCCGAATGGTGATGGGACGCGATGCCGGGTGGCGTGGCGCAATCGACGCAAGCAGCACGGTGAATGGACTCTTTGGTACAGCGCAGATCGATGCCAAGCTACATCTGGATGACGTGCGCCGTGCCAACTTTGTGCCGGAGCACTCACTTTCGCTCGACGTGCATTGCACTGCCGCATCGCTGGATAAGATGCATGCGTTTGACTCCATCCACTGCGCACTCCCGCTGGGGAACGGATTTTTGCTGGCGGATGGCTCCATCACCGGACTTCGTGAAGAGCCGCTGCCCGCGCTCACGTTCACCGCACAGGATGTTCCTGTTGGCGAACTGGTGAAGATGGCACGCCACGCCAGCAACCGCATTGCGCCGGATTTTGCAGCGGACGGTGTGATCAAAGGCAATTTCAGTTATGTGCCCGGAACCGCCAAGACGCCTTCGCACTGGGAGGGAGCAGCCACGCTGCCCTTGCTCACATTGCATGTGCCCGGGCTGGATGCTGCGCTCACCGCCGAGAATCTGAACCTGCATACGCTTCCCCCTGCACCCGCAGGGAAGAAACATCATGAGGCTGTAGTGGCAGGGGGCGCAGTGCTCGATCCCATTCAACTGGAGCTGGGTGCGCCCTCTCCGGCGGTGCTGGATGGGGTGGTGCGCTGCAATAGCCTAACCCTGCATCTGCATGGCAGCTTGCAAGAAGCGCGTCTGCTGGCGCTGGCCCATGCAGTGCCACAATTTGGCGATGGCATTGAGAGCATTCTTCCGCAACCTCCGGCAGCCAATGACATGGTCAAGGCGGAGCACCATGCTACGCCGCAGCCCATTTATGTGGATGCTACCGCGCTGCGGACCTGGGACGGAATGGCAACGGAAGGCAGCGTGGGCCCGCTGAACCAGAGCAAGCAAGTATGGTCCACTGACAGCACGCATAAGCCTGCGGCACACCGTCGCTGACTACTGGGCGTGAGCAATCTGGATTTGCTTGCGATGCACCGTGGCGCGCAGCTCTGGCACCGATCCATCATTCACCTGCACCTCCTGCGGAGGGCCGTCAAAGACGATGCGCGTGGTCGCATGCGCACGGGCAGGCACAAGCAAACGCTCTGTAAGCGATACGGCACCGGCGCGCACTGTAACCGGCACTTCAGCCGCTGCGTAGCCGTCATTTGCAACCTCCACGGCAACCAGATAGGCATTGCGGCCCAGTATCTTGCGCGGAACAACATTTGCAATGGTGAGGTCTGGCAGGCCGCGATCGCGGTAGACCCAATCATCAAAGAACCATTCCAGGTCCTTCTTTGACGTCTGCTCCAGGAGCTTCTGAAAGAGCGACGGCTCCTTCTCCTGCGCGGCTGCTGCACGGTAGCGCGCCAGGGCCTGCTGCAGGGCAGCATTGCCCACCATGTCACGCAGCATCCACCAAACATCCGCAGCCTTGGTGCGATAGAAAATTTCATCCGTAGCCAGGATCAGGCTCTGGCCAGCATTTGCACCGGCGGCGTCGGCAGAAAGGTCAGGCTCGGCCAGCGCCAGAGCGGTGCCGTGCTGATTCATCTCGGTTACCGAAGCTTCGCGGCCGTGAGTCTGCTCCATCCACAGCAGGGCGATGAACTGCGCCAGCCCCTCATCCATCCAGGCACGGGGCGGCACAGCGCCGCGCGGGCGTGCCAGGGCGTGCGCCAGCTGAAGCGTGAGCTCAGACGGCTGGGCGGCGTGCAGGCCCAGCGCCAGCAGGCCATTCGCCTCAAAAGGCTGGTCATTCGGATCGGGCAGATCGACCAGCGACAAGGGGCGCGGCACGCCTATCCAATCCGTCACCAGCGGCAGCACTTGAGCGGCAGCAGCGACATAAGGCGTTAGCAGTTCAGGCTGATCGGTGTATGCATTGAGCGGAGACGCCTTACCTGCTGAGGGCGCGAGCGGAGCACTGACGAGGAAGAGGCTCGGCATGCGGAAGCCGAGACGCGTGGCGGAAAACTCCACTGTCGCAGCGCGGGGAATGCCTGCTGCGGCAGCTATCTCTTCATCCCCGTTTGCGGTGAGCGGCTTGCTCTCGCCATTCAGAATGACGGCGGAAGGGGTTGCGCCGGTGTACTCCAGCGTGAGCCGCAACTGCAGGGTGGCCTGGGCTTCGCGCAGTTTCATGCGGCCAATGGCCTGAAAAAGCCGCGCGCCATCGCCGAGAAAGAGCGAGGGCGAGGCCACCGGGTACCAGAGCACATTGCCGAAGCCGCGCAGGCCGGTAAATCCGGGAGAGATGCGGTCCCAGTCCGCAGAGTTCGCCGCGGAATCGGGTGCGCCAATGCGGGTGAGCCGCTGCGCCGTTTGGGGGATGATGCCGGAGTAAATGGCGGTCAGGTCCGCGGTCGCGCCGGGCGCCAGGGGGGTGGCGGGGGTGATAATCGCTTCCATCACCTGCCCGGTGTGGTCGGCATCGGTATCGCGGGGATGCTGCAGCCACTCCTGCGCGGACAGTTTGCGTCCGTTGAGCTCAATGCTCTCCCAGTGCAGGGTGGAAGAGAGCTGCAAGGCGAGATGGGTGAGCGGCGTATCGCCATCGTTGCGCACGGTGATTCTGGCACGCACGGCAAACGCAGCATCCGCCGGGGTGAGATGGACGTCGAGCGCGTATTGCGTGAAGGTGAGGGCGTCACGTTCGTTGTCCGTCAGCTCAGGCATTTTGTTTGCGGATGCAGCGGCGGCCTGGGCGGCTGCGTCCTGATCGGCGCTGCGGGAAAAGATCACGGAGCCATGCGGCGGCGGGGTCTCCTGCTGCGCAACCAGCGGCAGAGAACAGAAGAGACCGGCGATGAACAAACGATAGGCGCGCACAGTCAGGAACCCAGCCCTTTGCGCGGCTTCTGCGCTTTGACGGGAGCAGCGGGCACTGCTGGAACCGCCGCGGTGCGCCGCTGGCGGGCGGCCTCATACATTACGACCGCGCCGGCAACGGAGACGTTCAGGGACGATACGCCGCCCGCCATGGGGATGCGGAGGAGGTGGTCGCAGGTTTTGCGGGTGAGATCGTGCAGGCCCTCGCCTTCGCGGCCCAGGACGAGCACACAATCCGCCTTGAAATCGAACTCGTCGTAGGTCTTCTCGCCACGCTCGTCCAGGCCGATGCACCATACGTTCTGCGCCTTCAGCTTCTCCAGGGCGCGGACCAGGTTTGTGACTTTGGCGATGCGCACATGCTCGGTGGCCCCGGCAGAGGTCTTGGCCACGGTGGCAGTCACGGGGGCTGAGCGGCGCTCGGGGAGGATAACGCCGTCTGCGCCCGCACCATCTGCCGTACGCAGCAGAGCGCCCAGATTGTGGGGGTCTTCTACGCCATCCAGAGCCAGGAAAAAGCGGTATTCCCCGGTGGGCTTTTGCGTCTCCAGCAGGTCTTCCACGGTGAGGAATTTGCGTTCGCGGATAAACCCCACGACGCCCTGGTGGGCATCCGTATTGGCATAGCGGGTAAGCTGATCGCGCGGCTCTATGGAGACGCGGACGCCGGCATCGCGGCAGGCCTGCACCAAGTGGTCAAGTCGGCCATCGCGGGCCTCGCGCGCTATGCTGACGCGGTCCAGCGCGCCGTGCCGGGCTCGAATCGCCTCCTCCACCGGGTGGAGGCCGTAAAGAACGTCCATCTCCCCATTTTACCCGTCCAGGGGCCCTCCTGCGCGGGGGGAGCCGATAGGCAATGTGCCAAATTCCTGTAGCTTGCCGCGTCTTTTTGCCCCAACTCGCGTATATACCTAAAGGAAGGACATTATGCGCACCGCTGCCATCTCCGCCACCGCTGCCCGGACAATCGCCGCCGAGACACAAGCATCGAACGCAGTGATTGCGCGTGGGCTGAAGAAGCACGACACGGAACTGATGGACACGCTGATTGAGCAGTATCAGCACCGGCTGCTGCGGTACCTTTTGTTCCTGACCGGCAAACGCGAGCTGGCCGAAGACCTGTTTCAGGAAACGTGGATGCGCGTGCTAACGCGGGGGACGCAGTATGACGGCCGCGCCCGCTTTGACACCTGGCTGTTCACCATCGCGCGCAACCTGGTTATCGACAATTCACGCAAGCGTCGTGTGGCCAGCCTGGATGAGATGACGGAGAACACCGAAGACGCTCAGCCATTTGAGATTGCCAGTGATGAGCCTTCTCCGCTGGATTACCTGCGAGCAGGCGAGCAGAACGCGCTGCTGGCACAGGTACTGCTGCAACTGGATACGAATTACCGCGAAGTGCTGACGTTGCGCTTCCATGAAGAGCTTTCGCTGGAAGAGATCGCCAGCGTTACGCATGCCCCGCTCTCCACCGTAAAGTCGCGGTTGTACCGCGGACTTGCCGCACTACGCCCGCACATGGAAAGTCTGCAAAGCAACCACGCTGGAGACGACGCACAATGAGCCAGAAGCCCATGACGGAGTTTCAGGCACGGCAGGCGCTGCGGAGTCTTCCGCTGGCGGCAGACTCCGTCCGTGTGGGCCGTACGCATCGCGTGGTGCATGAACGCGCCATGGAGATGCAGCAGACCACGCAGCAACGCCGTACGCTGTGGCTGCCGCTGACAATCGGCTCCGCAATGACCGCCATGCTGTGCTATGCGGTTTGGATGGGTCTGGCACAGTACGACATGGCAGAATTGTCAGACGATGTGCTGGCGGCGCTGCGTGGGGGCAGCCAGATGATGCTGCTTGGGCTATGGTTTCTGCCGGTGACGGCAACCGCGCTGATTTTCGTATGGATGCGCCGGAATCATCACAAGGGAGATGATTCGGTCTAACGATCTGCTATGAGCAACTGGACAACAAATCGCGATCTGCACCAGGGCGACCACGAGTTGGACATGATCCCCGTGTGGTCGATGGTGCTCGCCGTGCTCGTCTTTATCGGCGTGCAGTATCTCTTCCACGGCTATCTGCCCCACAACAAGCCGAATATGATGCCGATGCGCCTGCTGATGGGTTACTCCTGGGGCACGGCGATCGCCAGCTACGTGCTGCTGGTTGGGTACGTCAGCCGCGATGTGAAGCGGCGTAATATGTCTGCCAGGCTGTGGATGTTGCTGGTGATCGTGATGCCGGGCGGCATTGGCGCAGTGGTCTACTTCCTGCTACGGCAGCCGATCCTGACGCGCTGCCCCAACTGCAGCACACAGGTGCAGTCCACCTACAATTTTTGCCCGCAGTGCCAGTTCCAGATGGCCCCGGTGTGCGGCCGCTGCTTCCGCGATGTCCGGATTACGGATGTGTATTGCAAGCAGTGCGGCCATGATTGCACATCGGATGCTACCCCGGCACGGCTCAAGGTCTATCCGTAAATAGCCTGGGCGCAGAGGCTTTTGCGGCACAGGGCACACCGGCCGCATGCTGATTCACGCGACGCAGACCACCATACAGACTAAACTTATAGAATATGCATTATTGCGTCGGGCAGCGGCCTGCATCACCGCATCCGGGCAATCCTGCTACTGTGATGAACCAGTTGGAGTTGTCCTTGCGGCACTCTGACTTGTGAAAGGAACCACCTTGCCTGACCAGAAAGACTTTCAGCCGTCCACACTCGTCATCCACTCGAACCGGGTCTACGAGAGCCAGTCGAATTCGATCCTGTTTCCTATCCACCAGACGGCAACGTACATCCACGAGAGCGTGGGCGTGACCAAAGGCTATGGCTACTCGCGCGGCGCAAATCCCACGGTGAATGCGCTGGAACAGGCAATTGCCGCAGTGGAAGGCACGACGACGGCACTCTGCTTCCGCTCCGGCATGGCCGCGATCACCACGCTCTGCATGGGGCTGCTGAAGGCAGGCGACCACGTGATTCTTTCCGAGGTGATCTACGGCGGCACGTCGCGTCTCTTTCACCAGGTGATTGGGAATTTTGGCATTGAATACACTTCAGTCGATACCTCGAATCTGGAGGCAGTGAAGCAGGCCTTGCGTCCGAATACGCGGCTCATTTTCGTCGAGACGCCGGCGAATCCTACGCTACTGCTATCTGATGTAAAGGCACTGGCAGAGATCGCGCATGCGCAGGAGAATGTACTGCTGGCCGTGGACAATACATTCCTGACGCCGCTGCTGCAGAACTGCCTGAACCTGGGAGCTGATATCTCGATGCTGTCGACCACAAAATACATCGACGGCCATAACGCGACGATTGGCGGTTCGCTGGCAACGCATAACGAAGCGATTATTGAGCGGTTGCGATTGGTGCGGAAGACGATCGGCACGATCCAAGCGCCGTTTGACTCATGGCTTGCACTACAGGGCATCAAGACGCTGCCGGCTCGGCTGGCACTGCATTGCAGCAACGCTGGACAGATTGCGAACTGGCTGGAAAAGCATCCGAAGGTCGAGCATGTCTACTATCCGGGGCTGGATTCGTTTCCGCAAAAGGCATTGGCTGAGAAGCAGCAGAAGGGCTTTGGCGGCATGATGGCGTTTGAACTGGATGCCAGCGCCAAGGACACCCTCAACTTCATCAATGCGCTCAAGCTGGCGACCTGCGCGGAGAGCCTGGGCAGCGTGGAGACACTGATCACGCATCCAGCGACGGCGTCGCACTGCGATCTCACGCCAGAGGTGCGGGCGAAGCTGGGCATATCGGACCGCCTGATTCGTTTGTCAGTGGGGCTGGAAGCGCCGCAGGATTTAATTGCTGACTTCGAGCAGGCATTTACGGTTGTGTTTGGAGCGAAGGCATGAAGTTTGCCACTCGCCTTGTGCAGTTTGACGCCAGCCCGGATGATCCGCACCATCCCATGGCCACGCCGATCTACCAGACCGCAACGTTTGAGCAGGAGGCGGCTGATAGTTTCGGCAGGTATGACTATTCGCGCAGCGGAAATCCTACGCGGCGCGTGCTGGAAGACCAGGTCGCGGCGCTGGAGGGCGGAAACCGCGGCTTTGCGTTTGCCAGCGGCATGGCTGCTATTACATCTGTCGCACATCTACTGAAGACGGGCGATGAGATTCTGGCGGACTGGGACCTGTACGGCGGAACCACCCGACTCTTTGCGAAGATTCTGAGCCGTGCGGGGATCACTGTGCGCTACGTGGATGCATCGGACGCCGCAGCACTTGCGGCCGAGATTACAGATGCGACACGGCTAATCTATGTGGAGTCGCCCACTAACCCGCTGCTGCGCGTGCTGGATCTGGCGGCCATTGCAGCGGTAGCAAAGCAGCGTGGCATCCTCTTCTGCGTAGACAACAGCACCATGTCGCCCTACCTGCAGAATCCGCTCGCACTGGGCGCAGACATCGTGCTGCATTCGGCTACGAAGTTTCTATGCGGACACAGTGATGTGACCGGCGGCGTGGTGGTGGTCAACGATGAAGCACTGGCGCGGGAGATTCACTTTGTGCAGAATGCAGAAGGCAATGCCCTGGCGCCGTTCGACGCATACCTACTGCTGCGCGGATTGAAGACGCTGAAGCTGCGCATGGACGCACAACAAAGCAATGCCGCAAAGATCGCAGAGTTTCTGGCAACACATCCCAAGGTGCAGTCAGTGCACTATCCGGGATTGCCAAGCCATCCGGGCTACGCAGTACAACTGCGACAGGCGCGCGGTGGTGGTGCGGTGGTTGGATTCACGGTCGGCTCGAAGGAACGGGCGAAGCAGATTGCTGAACAGAGCAAGCTCTTCAAGATCGCAGTGAGCTTCGGCAGCGTGACGTCTACCATCAGCATCCCTTACGCTATGTCGCATGCCAGCGTGCCGGCGGAAGACCGCGCAGCGCGCGGCATACCGCAGGACCTGCTGCGGCTATCTATCGGCGCGGAAGATGCGGATGATCTGATCGAAGACCTCGCAGCCCAATTGAGCTAAGGCCGTTCGATGGCCAGAGCAACCGAGTTACCACCGCCAAGACAGAGGGCGGCGACACCTTTTCGCGCATCGCGGCGAATCATCTCGTGCAGCAGGGTGACCAGTACACGCGCTCCGCTGGCGCCGATGGGGTGCCCGATTGCAATCGCGCCGCCGTTTACGTTGACTCGCTGGAGATCGATGCCCAGTTCGCGCGAGACACCCAGCGCCTGCACGGCGAAGGCCTCATTCAGTTCAAACAGATCAACGTCTGCGATGGACCAACCGGCTCGCTGCAGGACCTTTTGCACACCGGTGACTGGCGCCAGCATCACCCAGCGCGGAGCGACTCCGCTGTTCGCCTGCGCGCGGATGACAGCCATCGGCTGCAGGCCCAGAGCCTTTGCGCGATCCACTGACATTACGACGACGGCGGCAGCGCCGTCGTTTACACCAGGTGCATTGCCTGCGGTCACGGTGCCATCCTTTTTGAATGCTGGCCGAAGCTGGGCGAGGATCTCCAGCGATGCATCGGGGCGAATACTTTCATCCATGCGTATTTCGGAAGCGGCACTTCCCTTCTTTGTTGCCGGTCTCGCAATCGGCAACACCTCGGCGTCAAAGCGGCCTGCCTGCCATGCTGTAGCGGCGCGGTGATGGCTCTCCACAGCGTATGCATCCTGCGCTTCGCGGGTGATGGAATACGTCTCCGCCACCAACTCACCTGTCATCCCCATATGCTGATCGTCGCAGCCACACCAGAGGCCATCGTGAACCATGGAATCGATCAGGGTGGCATCGCCCATGCGAAGCCCCTTGCGGGCTTGCGGCAAAAGATAGGGGGCGTTGCTCATGGATTCCATGCCGCCGGCCACCACGATCTCAGACACCCCGGCCATGATGCTTTGCGCTGCGAGCGCCACCGCCTGTAATCCGCTGCCACAGACCATGTTGATGGTGAGCGCGCTGACGGTATCGGCCAAACCACCGCGCAGGGCTGCCTGACGCGCGGGATTCTGACCCAGGCCAGCGGGCAGCACGCATCCCATCACACATTCATCAACTGTTTCGGGAGCAATGCCGGCACGGCGCACCGCTTCACGCACCACAAGCGCACCCAGATCAATGGCGCTCAGGTCACTCAATCCGCCCTGAAATTTTCCGACCGGAGTGCGCACAGCACTCACAATGGCTACATCTGTCATCGTTCACTCCCTCGGCTACTTTGGAGACATGCGCAATGCACCATCCAGGCGAATGGTTTCGCCGTTCAACATCGGCTGCCGGCATATGGATTCGACCAGCGCGGCATACTCTTCCGGCTTGCCAAGACGTGCAGGAAAGAGTGTTGTATTCGCCAGTGATTCCTGCACCGCAGGCGGAAAGGCGGCGACCATAGGCGTCATAAACAGCCCGGGCGCAATGGT
>JARLFX010000424.1 GCA_031296355.1 Acidobacteriaceae bacterium | reverse complement strand
CCAAAACCCCAAAACCCCAAAACCCCAAAACCCCAAAATGAGCTGAGAGCTAGCGCCCGCGCACAAGCATGGAGTAACCATAATAGCGCGAATCATGAACCCGATATCATTGTGAGTGGAACTACACATACCGAATAATGGATGACTGTTCTCAACACAATGACATATACACCGGATAATAGGCCATGTAAGGTGAAACCGTAGTTAGCACGATCGATTACACATCGAAGCCAGTCTCCTCGTAGCACTTGGCGATCTTGTTGATAGCAATGACGAAGCCGGCCATCCTCATGGAGAGGTTCATCTTCTGTGACATGGCGAACATTTCTCTCACGGTCTCGCCCATGATCTCCTCCAGAGCGGTGTAGACGATGTCCTTCTCCTCGGGACCCTTCTCGGCGGCGGAGCTCTCCTTGCCAAGGAGTTTCATCAGGTCCCTGCGGGACTTCTGCTCCCAGGCCTTGGTCAGCCTGCCCAGCTTCGAGTGCTCCAGACCCTTCAGCCACTCAAAGTAGGAAACAGTCACTCCGCCCGAGTTGAGAACGAAGTCGGGTATCACGGGGATCTTCTTCTTGTCCAGCTTCTGCTGTGCGTAGTAGGTGGTGGGTCCGTTGGCAGCCTCAGCGATGAGCTTGGCCTTGATCTTATCGACGTTGTTGACGGTGATGACCTTCTCGCAAGCGGCAGGAATCAGGATGTCGCAGTCCTTGTACATGGGCTCGCAGTTGTCCTTGCCCTCGTACACCTCCTTGGCGTGCGGGAATCCCTTGAACGAGCCGTGTGCTCTGAAGTACTTGAAGGCCTCCTCGACGTCGAGACCCTCGGCGTTGTAGATGGAGCTGTTGTACTCCACGATGCCGATGATCGTAGCCTTGGCCTCGAAGAAGAAGTGCGCCGCCCAGTATCCCACGTTGCCCATGCCCTGGATGACGACCTTCTTGCCCTTAATTCCCGCGAGGAATCCGTACTTGTCGCAGAAGGCCTTGGTGTTGAGGAGCTCGTTGACACCGTAGTAGACTCCGAGGCCGGTAGCCTCAGTCCTGCCGTCGATGCCGCCCAGGGCCAGAGGCTTTCCCGTGACCAGTGCAGAAGAGTTGATGTCTTTGGCTCCGTAGAGGGTATTGTAAGTATCCACCATCCAGGCCATGGTCTGGGAGCCAGTGCCCATATCGGGGGCGGGCACGTCGATTGCCGGCCCTATGATGTCCTTCTTGGCCAGCTCGATGGTGTATCTGCGGGTGAGACGCTCGAGCTCGGCCTGGCTGTAGTTGCGAGGATTGATTCTGATGCCGCCCTTGGCTCCGCCGAACGGGATGTCGGCGACCGCCAGCTTGAAGGTCATCAGCGTGGCCAGTGCCTGCACTTCCTGGATATCGACGTCGCCGGCATAGCGGACGCCTCCCTTGCAGGGCATCTTGTGGTAGCTGTGGTGGGCTCTGTGAGCCTGAATCAGCTCAATACGTCCGTCATCGCGCTTCAGAGGGATGGTAAAGCTGACAACGGTTTGGCAGCGCTTGATCAGCTCGAGAATATCGCTGCGGACGTTGGTAAGCTTCGATGCCTCATCGAAGTACAGCTGCACCTGCTTCAGGAAGTCAGGCTCTTCTTGAACTTTTCCTTCCATTCAAGATATTATATGCGGAAATAATGAAAGCCAAAGATATCAAGGACTTAATGCTTTTCATGATACAATGATTTATAAAGAATTAGGCTTCGTGATTCTTGTCCATCGTGGATACCTTTACCAGTTATATTTCGTTCGCTGCTGTACAATGGCGGGACTCGCTCACATTTGGCTATGCGTTGCATGCTCCTCCACGATTGCGCGTCATCCT
>JARLFX010000423.1 GCA_031296355.1 Acidobacteriaceae bacterium | reverse complement strand
TTGTTCGGGTTGTGCTTGGCCAACACCTTCGTGATCGCCGCCGTCAACGTCGTCTTGCCGTGATCAATGTGCCCAATCGTTCCCACGTTCGCGTGCGGCTTCGACCGGTCAAACTTTTCCTTCGCCATTGCTTTTCTCCTGGTATTCCTAATTCGTTACAACTAATCCGTTACTCTTGCGCCATTCGGCCAGAACTACTTTTCCTTGCCCTGCACCTTCGCGATGATCTCTTCCGAAACCGACCGCGGCGCTTCTTCGTACTGCTTGAACTCCATCGAGAAGTTCGCACGGCCTTGTGTGGATCCACGCATCGCAGTGGCATAACCGAACATGGTGCTCAGCGGCACGGTAGCCTTGATCGCCTGCACACCGCCAACCATCTCCATGCCTTCGATACGTCCACGGCGCGAGTTCAGATCGCCGATGATCGTGCCCATATACTCCTCGGGAACGGTCACTTCGACTGCCATCACCGGCTCCAGTAGAACCGGCTTCGCCTTGCGGGCCGCCTCTTTGAACGCCATCGAACCGGCAATTTTGAACGCCATTTCATTGGAGTCGACGTCATGATAGCTGCCGTCGTAGAGAGAGACCTTGATGTCGACCATCTCGTAGCCGGCCAGAACGCCGCCCTGCATCGCTTCCTGGATACCCTGGTCGATCGGCTTGACGTATTCCTTCGGAATCGCGCCGCCCTTGGTATCGTTGCTGAACTCGTAACCCTTGCCGGGCTCGTTCGGCGAGATGCGGATCTTGGCGTGGCCGTAGTTACCGGAACCGCCGGTCTGGCGGATGTATTTGCCTTCCGCCTCAGCGTTCGAACGGATCGTCTCGCGGTAGTTCACCTGCGGCTTGCCGACGTTCGCTTCCACCTTGTACTCGCGCATCATGCGATCCACGATGATCTCCAGGTGAAGCTCGCCCATGCCGGAGATGATCGTCTGGCCATTGGTGATGTCGGTGCGGACCTTGAACGTGGGATCTTCCTGCGCCAGCTTGGCGAGGGCCATGCCCATCTTTTCCTGGTCAGCCTTGGTCTTTGGCTCGACGGCAACTTCGATAACCGGTGCCGGGAAGTCAATCGACTCCAGTACAACCGGATGCTTTTCCGAGCAGATCGTGTCGCCGGTGACGAGATTCTTGAGGCCCACCGCAGCGCAGATATCGCCCGCCAGAATCTCGGTAATCTCTTCGCGCTTGTTGGCGTGCATCTTGAGCAGGCGGCCAATGCGCTCTGTCTTGCCGGTGCGCGGATTCAGTACCGAATCTCCAGTCTTCAACGTGCCCGAGTACACACGGATGAAGATGAGCTGACCGACGAACGGATCCGTCATAATCTTGAAACCGAGTGCGGCAAAAGGCTCAGAGTCGTCAGCATGGCGAACCAAGCGCTCGCCTTCGATATTGTCCGGATCGAGGCCGGTGATCGGGGGAACATCCAGCGGGCTGGGCAGGTAATCCACCACAGCGTCAAGCAGCGTCTGCACGCCTTTGTTCTTGAATGCCGTACCGCCGAGAACCGGGAAGACATGCATGGCGATGGTTGCTTCGCGGAGCGACTTCTTCATCTCCGCTACGGAAACCTCCTCGCCTTCGAGGTACTTGTGCATCATCACATCGTCATACTCAGCAAGCGTCTCGATGAGCTGATGGCGATAGGCTTCGCACTTTTCCTTCATGTCGGCGGGAATCTCTTCCACGTCGTACTGCGAACCCATGGCTTCGTCATGCCAGAGGATGGCGCGCATCTCAATCAGATCGACCACGCCAGCAAACTTTGCTTCCTGCCCGATGGGCAACTGGATCGGCACAGCGCGTGCGCCGAGGCGCTTGCGAATGGTGTCAATCGCGTACTCAAAGTCCGCGCCGGCCTTGTCCATCTTATTGATGAAGCAAATACGGGGAACCTTATACTTGTTGGCCTGACGCCACACCGTCTCCGACTGGGGCTGCACGCCCTGCACGGAATCGAAGCAGGCTACCGCGCCATCAAGCACGCGCAGCGAACGCTCCACCTCGGCTGTGAAATCCACGTGACCGGGGGTGTCGATGATATTGATGCGGATACCGTTCCAGGTGCAGGTGGTAGCGGCGGAGGTAATCGTAATGCCGCGCTCCTGCTCCTGCTCCATCCAGTCCATGGTCGCAGTGCCTTCGTGCACTTCGCCGATACGGTGGGTGATACCCGTATAGAACAGAATGCGCTCGGTCGTTGTCGTCTTCCCGGCGTCAATGTGCGCCATGATTCCGATGTTCCGACATTTATCGAGTGATATAGTGCGCGCCACGTTTGTATCTCTTCTGCGGAAGTTTCCGCGGTTAGCTTATTTCTAAAAACTGACAACTAAAAGCCGCTTCAACTACCAGCGATAGTGAGCGAAGGCCTTGTTCGCCTCGGCCATACGATGAACGTCTTCCTTCTTCTTCATCGCAGCACCGCGGCCATTTGCGGCATCCAGCAGCTCGGCGGTCAACTTCTCGACCATGCCCTTTTCGCCACGGGCGCGGCCATAGCTCACGAGCCAGCGAATTGCCAAAGAAGTACGGCGCTCCGGCAGAACTTCGATTGGCACCTGGTAGTTGGCGCCGCCAACGCGGCGGCTCTTCACTTCCAGCAGCGGCTTCACGTTCTCCACGGCCTTCTTGAAAAGCTTCAGGGCCTCGTCGCCGCCCTTCTGCTCAAGATTCGTCATCGCGGCGTAGAAGATATTCTGCGCGGTTGACTTCTTGCCGCCCCACATCATGGAGTTGACGAACTTCGTCACCAGGGTGGAGTTATAGACCGGGTCGCCCGGGACTTCACGCTTCGCGATGTAACCTTTTCTTGGCATCTCTTCTCTTCTTCCTCCAGCGCCGGAACATCTCAAGCGTCTGGACTTGTTGAACTTCTAATCCCTGTCAGACCGGGTCAAAATCTCCCGGTCGAAATACTTACTTGCCGGCGGCTGCCTTCGGGCGCTTGGCGCCGTACTTGGAGCGGCTCTGCTTGCGGTTGGCGACGCCGACAGAATCCAGCGTGCCGCGCACAACGTGATAACGAACACCCGGCAGATCCTTCACACGGCCGCCGCGAATGAGCACGATCGAGTGCTCCTGCAGGTTGTGGCCAATGCCTGGGATATAGGTGGTGACTTCGATGCCATTGGTCAGGCGAACACGGGCGACCTTGCGCAGCGCGGAGTTCGGCTTCTTGGGGGTCTGGGTGTAGACGCGCGTGCAAACGCCGCGACGCTGGGGCGAACCCTGCAGTGCGGGCGAGGCAGTCTTATAAATGGTGGGCGTGCGGCCCTGCTTGACGAGCTGATGGAACGTAGGCACTGAGACGACTCCTTAGAACTCAAAAAACTTGCTGCGCACAACAAAACTTCGCACATCACAAGCGCGGGTAGGCTCGCTTCGCTTTGCGACGATGCAAAATTGCTGCACACGCAAATAGGCAGCGCGTAAAAACGCACTGCGCGAAGTTGTGCCTGCTTCGCGTCTGTTGTTACCAGGTACCAGACGAGAACAGTCGACGGTGGCCGAGCGCTTTCGACAAATTGCTTTGTCCAGGCCGACTCCGTTTCGCTGTTCCGGCCTGCATAGCCCGCCAAGGTAGCGGGTGGTCGCAGGCACCGATGCGAGGGGCCTTAGCGTACTACAGCAGATCAGTTCAAGCGTCTGCTCGCCAAGGTGGTGGATCATCCGGACTTGAAGCGCTCTATCGGAAGCCGTTACAGCTAAGCCTCATGCAGAGTCGCGCCGGATACTCGCGGAACCTTCTTACAATATCAAGCCCCATGGCTAGAGTCAATTATTTCTGCGGAAAACCTCATGGATTTGCGAATTTTTTTATCACAGCCCACATTTGTTCCGCTCACCCATCCAGATTACTATGCCAACATGACGCTGCCACCCCG
>JARLFX010000070.1 GCA_031296355.1 Acidobacteriaceae bacterium | reverse complement strand
GCTGCGGAACGATCGATGGGCATTGTCCCAATCACGTCCACTCCGAGGAAGCGGCTGGCCTCCTGCGGATCGCGAAGCGTGTTATCAATTGAATCTAGTAGTATGGCGGCGCCGATGGCCAGGAAGGTCGAGACGAAAAACGCCATCATCAGATTCATTCGGATATTCGGATAGATGGAGTGCTGTGGCGGCCGTGCGGGATCGGCAATGCTGATGTTGTTATCTTGAAATCCGGCGTTAATGTCGGCTTCCTGGATCTTTTTCACTAACTCGTCATAGAGAGCCTTGTCGGCATCGGCTTCCTGCTTTAACTGCCGAAACTGAAACGATCGCGAATTGAGGCTGTCCCACTCGGCCTTTGTTTCTGCGACTGTTTTCTGAAGCAATTGCTCCCGGCTTAGAGCTTGGCTGTATTGCACCGCCACTCTCTCCGCAATGTTCTTGCGCGCTTCTTCAAACTGTCTCTCAACTTCAGCAAGTTCCGACGCAGCCTTGCGGTATTCGGGGTGGCCGCTGCCGTATGTTGCCTTAACCAGCGCGAAGTGCTGACGCGCCGCGTCGACATTGGCGCTGAGCTTCTCCAGCGATACTCCCTGCGAGGAGACTTGCGCAGCCTCAAGAGATCCCGCTTTGATTGCGTCCAGCGCTGCTTGCTTATTCACCCTGTCGATTTGAGCGTTTGTATATTCCGTGTTCAGTTGCAACAGCCGTGTTGAGAGGATGTTCGATTTATCTTCGGGGTCGATTACATTTAAGTCTCTTTCAAACTGAGAAAGCGCTAGATTGGATTGCTCCATCTTCGCTTTCAACTCATCAAGCTGCTTTTCCATGAATGATGACAGGCTGGCTGAAGACCGGATGCGGATGTTATAGGTGTGTGCAAGAAATGAGTTAGCAACCGCGTTCGCCACATCCGCGGCTTGCCGCGGGTCTGTGGATCGATAACTGATCAGAAGCAGATTGGTGCCTGTGGGCCGGTTAACTTGGAGTGGCCCCAAGGAAATCGGTGCCTCCGCCGCTTGCTGCATCTTCGTCGAACCAGCCTGACTCGACTTTGCGTTCGTATTTAGTAGATGGAACTGCTCGGCTACTGGACGCAGAACGGCGTCCGACTGAATGAGTTTAATCTGCGTGGAGAGAAACGTATCTGGGTCGTTGATGAATGCGGTTGTAGAGTCCTGTCCGACAACGCCCGATGGGGCTTGAAAATCGACATTCACCGTCGCAACCGATTCGTAGATTGGTTGCAGACGCGCAGAGACGATCGCTGTCACTAGAACGCAAGTAGCAACGAAGGCCATGATCTTCCAGAGGTGCCTGCGCAAAACCCAAAGATAGTGCGATAGAGGGACCGAAGGCGCTTCCGGTTCAATCTCCGGTTGCGGTGTAATCGGAGCATAATAGGCCACGGGCGGCAGATTGCCGGTAGGGCTGGAGGACATTACTTCAGGTAGTCTAGCTTGTTCAGGCATGGATCCTCTTCATTCAAACTACCTAATCACGTAAATCAAAATGCCGGCTATACCGAGACCAACGCCTGCGGCTATTTGAAGGGCTCTCGCGCTCACGCGCTGTCCATTCCTGCCCGGAACATAAAGTACATCGTTGCCGTAGAGCGGCACATCCGGGGCTTCACGCGCCATGATCTTGGTGATTGGGACTGGAATCTCTTCTTTGTGGCCGTTGCTGTCATTCATGCGGTAAATGTATGCCGTATGAGAAGAAAAGCTCTCCAATCCTCCCGAGAGAGCCATGGCCTTTAGAACACTGCTTTCGGTATCGCTGGTGAGCGGGAACGCGCCAGGATGCTTGACGTTGCCTACTATATACAGCTGGCCGCCATTTGTTACGCGGATGGTTTCTCCGCCTTCCAGTTTCATATTTGAAGCAGGATTCGACGCGTCCAGCAGGGCGTGCACGGAGACGCGCTCGGTCAGCGTTGCTGACACGTTGTCGGCGTTCAGCGACGGACGGCTCACCAGAATATCGGCCCCGGCATTCTCCGATAGTCCCCCAGCCCGCGTAATCGCCTCAAGCAGTGTCACGCTGCCGTTGGCTTGAAATGTCGTCTGAGCCCTCACGGCCCCTACAACAGTGATTGGTCGGCTGCGATACTCAACCACCGTCACCGTCACTACTGGGCTTACCATCAAGCGCTCTTCAACGAGTGCGCCCGTGATGGCGTTCTCAAGTTCGGCCGGTATCAGCCCCTCGGCATGTATCTGCCGCTGCGTCATCGGCAAGCGGATATTGCCGTCAGGACCCACGCGAACAGTGCGGGACAACTCAGGAGCATCGTATACCGAAATACCTACCAGGTCCCCCTTGCCGAGCTTCTCTGGGGTTAAATTAGGCGTATCGCTAAACGTCGTCGTTCCAGAGCCGACGCGGGGCGGCTCTGCTTGCTGTTGGGCGCCTGCTGAGCCGGCGAGTGAGGCTGCCAGCAATAGCATGGTTATGCATCTCATAAGGGACTCCCGATGCAGGCTTGCGACATTGTGCCTTGCCGCCCGCACCCTATTCACTGAACCTGCCGAAGCTGTCCACTCTCGTTCACTGATTACCGTTGTTCTTTATTGATGGAATATCTGCCGAGAGTTGCTCGATCTTGCTATTCAGGCTTTTCATTTGCGTGCGAAACTCGTCCACGTGAATGCCGAGTACTTCTTCTCGGTTCTTACCATTCACCAGTACGCGCATTGCATCGCGGGTTAGGTCCGATACGCTGCGCGCACCGGACACGGAACAAAAACGTCTGAGAGC
>JARLFX010000422.1 GCA_031296355.1 Acidobacteriaceae bacterium | reverse complement strand
GGCGATGGCAAGCTTCCTGCTGGGCTATCAGCACTCGTTCAGCCAGACTTCGGGCGACTACTCCGATTCCCGAGAAAACCCGATGGGCGCTTTCGCCAACGACAAATGGAAGATAACACCGCGCCTTACGATCGACTACGGTATCCGCTATGAGCCGCAGCAGGTCATGAAGGAGATCAGGGGCCGCATCCAGCAATTCCGCCCGGATGCACAAGTTGCAGGCGTGCATTCGTCGGTTATACCGAGCGCGCCCGCGGGTCTGTTCTTCATCGGCGACACATACAATAACATCGCTGTTCCCGATCGCGGGCAAACGGGCGACTTCAACAACTTTGCCCCGCGCGTTGGCCTTGCATGGGATCCGGCCGGTAATGGCAAGACGGCAGTCCGCGCCGGCGGCGGTCTGTTCTTTTACTCGCGCCTACCGGGCTTGTTCTTGAACGACGCGGCTATCTCCGCTCCCTTCAGCGAGCGCATTGACTTGAACGATTCAACCACCGGAGCCTCGCAGATTGGCTCTCTTACGAATCCTCTGGCCAGCTATCCGAGTTTTTATGCAGCCGGCTTCCCGCAGCGCTATATCCTTGCGAATGCTCCCAAGACCGCTGCCTTCGTCGCCAACCCGCAGCTCTACAGCCTGCAGCCGGGCGTAAAGTGGGTCACGCCTGAAATTTACGATTGGAACATCACCGTCGAGCGCCAGTTGCGGGCCGATATGGTTATCCACGCATCGTATGTGGGCACTCGTGGAACGCACCTCCGTCAGGATGTGAACTTGAACCCCGCTGTCTACACGGCAGGCAGCTCGGCATCAACCCAGGCGCGCCGGCCTTACCAGCCGTTTGGTAACATCTACGAAAATCGGAACACTGGCGCCAACAGCTACAACGGCCTCCAATTCGATCTTGAAAAACGGCCCGCGGGTGGCACAGGCATCCTCAACCAGATCACACTGCTCGCCAATTACACCTATTCCAAGGCCAACGATTATGGTTTGGCCGAGAATGGCGGCATCACAGATATCGGATCGAGCATCGGGTCCGGTATGTCGTTCTACGATTCCAGG
>JARLFX010000421.1 GCA_031296355.1 Acidobacteriaceae bacterium | reverse complement strand
TCCTCTAAGTCAGAGTCTCGGTATTCAGTCCGTGGTCGGAACCAGTCTCAAACTTGTTCTCCAGATTGAAGGCGCTTCGCAAACGGTGACTGTTGAGTCGACAGGCGACCTGGTTGAAACTGACTCGACCTTCCACACCGACGTGGATCGCGATATGTTCATCAAGGTTCCGATGGAGAGTCAATCGTCCTCGCTGAGTTCTCTGGTTACGGAAACAACTCCTGGTGTAGCGGCGGATTCGAACGGACTTTTCCATGGGTTAGGCGATCATGCGTCCAATTCGTTTTCAGTGGATGGCCAGTCGATCACCGACCAGCAGAGCAAGGTCTTTTCCAATCAGTTGCCTTCTAACTCAATCCAGTCGATTCAAGTGATCTCTGGCGCGCCGCCTGCTGAATACGGCGACAAGACCAGCCTGGTGATTGTGGCGACGACGCGTTCAGGGCAGGGAATCACCAAGCCCACCGGCAGCATCAGCAGTTCGTTCGGCGCCTTCGGATCGGCAACCGGTGCGGTCGATCTTTCTTACGGCGGCAAGAAATGGGGTAACTTCATCGAGGCAGACGGCCTCAACACCGGTCGCTTTCTCGATCCGCCAGAGTTCCAAGTCTTCCACGACAAGGGCAATGAGCAGAACATCTTTGACCGAGTGGACTATAGCTTCTCGCCTGCCGATTCCATTCACCTGAATCTGAACTACAGTCGCTCCTGGTTTCAGACGCCTAATTCTTACGACAGTCTCAACGTGAATAATGTCGTTAGTGGTGGTACAAGCGCTAGCCCGGTTTTTGCAAGCGTTGGTAACACCGACCAGCACTCAAAAATCGAGACATTCAACATTTCGCCCACCTACACGCGCATCATCAATAACGATGCTGTTTTTAATGTGGGAGCGTTCATCCGCAGGGATAACTATCACTACTATCCCAGCGGCAATCCTCTGGCTGACCTGGGACCGGCGAATCTGCAAACTTCGTCAATTTCTCAAAATCGCACACTTACAAATACAGGAGTCCATTCAGACTTCTCGTACGCAAAAGGGAAGCAAAATCTCAAGATAGGCGCACAGTACGGGCAAACCTTTTTGCGCGAACGCGACGGCCTGGGTGTTGTGGATGCAACCTATAACTCACCGTGCGTGGATGTACTCAGCGGCGATTCCTTGCCGGGGTACTCCAGTCAATCCAGTTGCCCCGGTGGCGCGGCGGGCCAGAATTCGAGTTACCTCTCCGTTTTGGCGCCCTACGACTTTACGCGCGGCGGAAGTTATTACAGTTACTTCGGCCATGCGGACGTGAAGGAACTGGCGCTCTATATTCAGGATGAAATCAAGGCCGGCAACTGGGACTTTAATCTTGGCCTGCGCGAGGATGTCTACAACGGCCTTACAGCGGCAAACCAGACAGAGCCGCGCCTTGGCATTGCCTACAACGTCAAGCCTTCCGGCACCGTCCTGCGCGTCTCTTACGCCCGCACTTTAGAGACGCCGTTCAACGAAAATCTCGTGCTCTCAAGCAACGGTTGCTCGAATGCTGTTCTGTCGCCACTTCTCAATTGCACGGCGGGTGTTTCCGGCACGCTCGACCCCGGTTACCGCAACGAGTTTCATGCCGGCTTTCAGCAGGGCTTTGGCAGGTGGGCCATGGTCAGCGGAGAGTACATCTGGAAGTACACGCACAACGCCTTCGACTTCAGCGTGCTAGGCAATACGCCCATCACCTTTCCCATCGACTGGCATAACTCGAAGATTCCCGGTTATGCGCTCCATGCCGACATACCGCAGTTCCACAACTTCAGCGCATACTTCATTGCGTCTTCAGTGGCTGCGCGCTTTTTCCAGCCGCAGTCGGCAGGAGCTGGAGCCACGCCCCAAACCGGCGGCGCTCCCTTCCGCATCGATCACGACGAAAAATTCAACCAGACCACGCACCTGCAATATCAGATCGGCAAGCGCGGCCCGTGGGCAGGCGGCAATTGGCGATACGACTCCGGCCTGGTGGCGGGCTCGGTGCCGTTCGCAACCGACACCACAACTCCTGTCAATCTGAGCGGACTCACCTTCGATCAGCAGGCCCAGGCTGGCCTCACGTGCAACGGCGTTGCGGCCACGCGCACTGCTGGCTTCCAGTCGTGCGCGCCTTCGCAGTACTCTTCGTCGCTGGTCAGCATTCCGGCGCCGGGAACCGAGAACGACGACAAGAACCCACCGCGCATCGCGCCGCGCAACCTGTTCGACCTCTCCGTCGGACAGCAGAACATCTTCCACAAGGAACACTACAAAGTGGATCTGGACCTGACGGCGATCAACGTAACGAACAAGTACGCGCTGTATAACTTCCTGTCCACGTTCAGCGGCACGCATTATGTAACTCCGCGTGCGCTGACGGCAAAAGTCACGTTGAACTTCTAACAGCAGGCGGAATGATCTGGGCGTTCCATCCTAACCACGTATTTTGTGATTAGGGTGGGATTGCACAGTCTATGAGCGCGCATTCACAATCTCCCGATAGGCTGAATAAATCTCATCTCCAAAACAGGCAAAGATCACCTGCTCAATTGCGGGGTTCTTCTCCAACTCTGCGCGCGTTTCCCGCACAGCGATTTCAACCGCCTGCTCCACCGGAAATCGATAGACTCCGCAACTGATGGCAGGGAAGGCCAGCGTGCGCAGGCCGTGTTCGCGCGCAATCGCGAAGCATGAGCGATAGCAGCTTGCCAGCAACTCCGGCTCGCCGCGGTTGCCGCCGGTCCAGACTGGTCCCACAGTGTGGATCACGTATTTTGCAGGCAGCCGATAGCCCTTCGTCAGCTTTGCCTGCCCGGTGGGGCAGCCGCCCAGCAGCGCACACTCCTCGTAGAGTTCGGGCCCGGCTGCGCGATGGATGGCTCCGTCCACGCCTCCTCCGCCAAGCAGCGTGGAGTTGGCCGCGTTCACAATTGCGTCAACCGCTAACGTGGTGATGTCGGTTTTTAGAATTGAAATTCTGTCCGTCATGGCTTTCTCGCTTCCGAAAGCATCGTAGACCGGCTGCTTCTTCCCGGCAAGTGGGACAGAAACCCCGTCCGGATTCGAGAGTCGCCAGCAACCTCTCCGCCGTTCCACGTTTGTGCTGGCGCTGCAATGCGATGAAAAAGATAGGCTTACCTCCAGTAGCTTCCAAGCTTTCCTCAGGCTTGCCGAATTTTTCGTTTCCTTCGCGCCCCAATCTCTGCCATACTTGATTGTGCCCATCAGGTACGTCCAATCACAACAATCCAAAAATGAGGTTGCATCGATGTCGGCAAAGTATGTCTTTGTGACGGGCGGAGTTGT
>JARLFX010000069.1 GCA_031296355.1 Acidobacteriaceae bacterium | reverse complement strand
TCCAGCAGGCGGTCAGAGAGGGTGGACTTGCCGTGGTCAATGTGCGCGATGATCGCGAAGTTGCGAATGAGACTTGGATCCATAGATGCGGAGGGGAACCTTTGCGTGAGAGCTTCCCTTTGATTTTACATTTTTGCGGGAGGGAACGGATGTTGCGGCGGGGAAGGGAGTTCGGGGGCAGGGATGCTGGGGATAGAGGGCCGGAGGGCCGTTTTGCGAGGAATGAGTGCGCTAGTCTGTTATCTTCGTCAAATTCCAGGTTTCATTAGAATCTGATGATGTGCAGACCGTAAGGGCAGAGGGCATGAACATGCCGGCGCTTGCGATTTATGCTGTACCCAATGGCGAAAAGGCTGTTGAAGTACTCGTGATCTGAAGGAGAGAACAATGCTTGGTTTCATGATTCTGACTGTCAGCGATGTGGAACGTTCTCTGGCGTTCTATGAGGCGGCGTTGAAGCCTCTGAACATCAAATTCTTCCTACCCTACAAGGGTAAAGACGGCCATCCTGACCAGTGGGGGTTGGGCGATGGCAAGCAGGCGTTCTTCTGGCTCCAGCAAGGTAAGCCTGATCCGGGAGCTATCCACTGGGGGTTCAAGGCCGAAAGCAATGGCAAGGTCGATGAATTTTACAAAGCAGCGATCGCCGCCGGCGCCAGGGACAATATTTCACCGCGAGTACGGCTGGAATACTATCCCGGATACTACGCAGCCGATGTGTTTGATCCGGACGGATACTCGTTTGAGGTCGTGCACAAGAGCTACTAGTGGATAGGCGATGAACTGGGGTGGGCTCCGCGCCGGGGGAGGCAATCGTCATACAATGACAAGAGCGTTACGTGACGAGCCGCCCATACATTCCGCAGGAAAATCTTCGCCGGGGACTGGCCCCTTGGGCGGCGTGCGTGGCGATTCCCATGATGCTGCTGCTGACGGGCTGCCCATCGGAGCAGACGGCGCAGCCGCCAGCCCAGGCGCAGGCGCCAACGCTGGCCACTCCGGCGGCGGCTCCATCGGCGATTGCTTTCAATGCGCAGGCGGTGACGGCGCAGCGGAACCAGCGGCTGATCGACCAGGTGGAGCGTAGCTACCGCAGCGGCGTAGAGAACTATCGCGCGGGACGACTGGATGCGGCGCGGCAGGATTTTGATTATGCCGTAGACCAGATGCTGAGCAGCGGATACGACCTGAAGGGCGATCCGCAGCTTTCTGACGAATTTGACCATATTGTGGACGCAGTGAACTCGCTGGAGATGGATGCGCTGAAGCAGGGCAACGGATTCTCGCCCAAGGTGGAAGCGTCGCCGTTGGAAGAGGCGGGGAACCTGACGTTCTCAGCCAATCCGGAGCTGACCCAGAAGTTGAATGCGGAACTGGCGGTGACGAAGTCGGACTTTCCGCTGGTGATCAACGACTATGTGGCCGGGTTCATCAACTTCTTCAGCAATTCGCAGGCGGGGCATGCGCACCTGGTGCGTTCGCTGGAACGCGCGGGCAAGTACAGGGAGATGATCCAGAAGATCCTGGCGGAAGAG
>JARLFX010000068.1 GCA_031296355.1 Acidobacteriaceae bacterium | reverse complement strand
AACTGCGCAACAACCAGTCAAACTGGACGAAACAATTCAATCCCGCCAGTTTACCAAGTCGTTGCTGACGCTTGCGAGATGGCTACCCTGACCCGCAAAAAACCAAGCCGAATCGCATCTGGAAACGTGCATTGGCCTGTTGGCAACAATTGGAATGTTCCGGTTTCAATGATTGTAAGTCCACGCCGCAAGGCTGGAAAAGCCTCAGGAGATTCGCCCGGATCTGACGAGTGGTCACTGCGATGGCCGTGCGAGGGGAAGGTGCCAGCCGCACAGAATCGCCAGCAGACGGATTCCCAGGCAAAGCGCCGAGCCGACGAGCATTCCCACGAACGGAGGGAAGTGGAATAAGTGCCCCATCACGACGACTGCGCCGGCTGCCAGCGCCGCGACAGCATAGAGATCTGATTGGAGGACTACGGGCGTTCGATTCACGAGCACATCGCGTACGATGCCGCCCCCAATTCCCGTCACCATACCCAGCAGCGCCGCCATTACCGGATTCAGTCCGGCTGCCAGAGCTTTTTGCGTCCCGGTGACAGCGAACAACGCCAGGCCGGCAGCATCCAAAAAAAGTATCGGCTTGCCTTGAACGTCGATTTTGCGATACCAGAAGAAGGCTGCAAACCCAGCAAATATGGAAACCCAAAGATAGTTCAAATTGCTCAGCGCTACGGGCGGCACCGCGCCGATAAGCAGGTCGCGGGTGATTCCGCCAGCATTGCCCGTCGCGAATGCAAGGACCATCAGCCCAAACAAGTCGAGCCTGTTCCTGACGCCGGCTACGGCTCCGCTCAAGGCAAAGACGAGAGTACCTATTAGATCGAGCACAACCTCGAAGGCTCCGACCAGATATTGCCCTTCAGCCAGAACTCCGCTCATGATGCCATCCACGCATGTGCCGCAACGACCAGAGCTTTGACTCCTGTCTCCAGGGTGGGATGCACAACCGGCGCAAAGCGCGGGTTGTGATTGGTTGGCAGTGTATTCAGTTTGCCTTCCTTCCTGGCCGTGGCGTACAGATCAGGGTCGTCTCCGCCAAAGAACCAATACACCGCCGGAGCGTTCCACTCTGCTCCGAAGCATCCGAAGTCCTCACTCGCCATGGTGGGTTTTGTCTGTTCAACCGAGCGCTCGGGGAAGTTCAGGCGAAACGCATCTACCACTTTCCTGGTCGCCATGGCGTCGTTGGTTACAGCCGAATATCGGTCCAGGGGAGTAATCTCAGGTGGCTTGGGAGCGCCAGCCGCCGCCGCTTCCGCAATCGCAATCCGTTCAATCGCCGCCAGGACACGCTTACGGACATTTTCATCGAACGTGCGAACGTTCAACTTGATAATCGCTTCGTCCGGAATCACGTTTTCCTTGGTCCCCGCTTGCAGCGATCCAACAGTCACGACGGCGCAATCGGTCGGCGCTACCTCTCGCGACACGATGGTTTGCAGCCTCAGCACGGTTGAAGCGGCCATGATAACGGGATCAATGCTGGCTTCGGGCATCGACCCGTGCGCTCCACGCCCAAACATTCGAATTTGCAGGCTATCGGCGGCGGAAGTCACGACCCCATCTCGCCAATCGAGATTTCCCGAAGGCAAGCTCATCACGTGCTGACCAAGCACAACATCGGGTTTGGGAAATCGCTGGAACAGGCCATCGTCGATCATCGCCTGCGCTCCCTGGGCTGTCTCTTCGCCGGGCTGAAAAACCACCATCAGCGTTCCCTTCCAGACGCCAAGACTCTTGGCAAACAGGTTGGCCGCCCCGATTAAACAGGCCACGTGCATATCGTGACCGCAGGAATGCGCGACCGGCACGGTCTTGCCCTCGGCGGTTGTTCCCGTGGCTTTACTGGCGTAAGCAAGGCCCGTGGCTTCCTCGATCGGCAAAGCGTCCATATCGGCGCGCAGCATGACGGTGGAGCCCTCTCCGTTGCGCAATAAACCGACAACCCCGGTCTTGCCAACTCCGGCGGTCACCTCAAACCCCATGGTCTTGAGATGAGTCTCCGCAATCCGAGCCGTGCGGGTCTCCTGCATCGACAATTCAGGGTGAGCGTGTATGTCTTTGTAAATGGCCTCGAGTTCCGGAAGCAGAGAGTCGAGACTTGCGAACAGTGGCGCGAGCCGTTGGTCGGGCATGGGTTCGTACTCTCTTCCGGCCTTATCGATGACATTCCCGTTTCGAAAGGCCACAGATGTTTGATCTGAGTGAAAAATAGCACACTTTTCAGCTCACGATTCACGCATAATCGCCAATGCGCGAATTGACCGCTTGGGGAAAAAACTCCGCCGGGTGCCCTATCCTTCCCGCGCTTTGGGCGATGCGTGAGAGAGCAAAACGCACAACCGGCCTGCCCCTCAGTCCCTGTTCTCCTTTCCGAAAATTACCCCTCATAGGTGCATACTTTACCTATGAAAGCCCTCACCCAACCCGCTCTGTCCCACCCAAAATCGGTCTTCCAAACCCGTTCCCAGACCAAAAACTAGGCCCCCCCCACCCCCCTCCCCGTCAATTGCACCAATTACAGTGCAGTCGAAAAATAACCAACTCATAATCAATGAGATACAAGAGCCTTCCCGTGTACAAGTAGTAAACGTGGTGTCGTTTTTCAGCAATTTTCGGTGGCTTTTTCGTCAAAATATGCCCTTTCAAGCCCCTAAATGGGCTCGATTGGTCATTTTTT
>JARLFX010000420.1 GCA_031296355.1 Acidobacteriaceae bacterium | reverse complement strand
CCAAAACCCCAAAACCCCAAAACCCCAAAACCCCAAAACCCCGAGGAGCCGTAGAGCACGCAGTGGCAGGCAAGGCAGAGAGAAGTGCACTATATACGTATACGCAGACAGTGTGCCACACTGTATTATCCATGCCGCCTTGATGTTTAAATTTCTTTACACAGCTGGTTCTCGTCGTATCATTGCGTTCCAAGATATTAGCAAGTTAGTAAGTCGGGGCGCCCAGCTTGGTCTCCTTCAGGGGCTTCTTGGCGATCTTCGTAAGGAGAGACTTGTGGATGTGGGGGATAACTCCGCCGCCGGCGATGGTAGCCTTGATGAGAGTGTCGAGCTCCTCGTCGCCTCTGACTGCCAGCTGGAGATGTCTTGGGGTGATGCGCTTGACCTTGAGGTCCTTGCTTGCATTTCCGGCGAGCTCGAGGACCTCGGCAGTGAGGTACTCGAGAACTGCGGCACAGTAAACGGCAGCGGTGGCGCCGACCCGGTTCTGTGCGTTCAGACGCAGCTTGAGGAATCTGTGGATCCTGCCCACTGGGAACTACGTCGCATGAGTCGGAAGGGACGGTACCTGAAGGCCAGCCCTAGCCGAGCGCGACTGCGGGCCCTTCTTATGCTCGCCAGAGGGGATTTTGCCTCCTTTTCCTCCCTTTCCGCCCTTGCCTGTCATCTACTGGAGTTAGTATTGGCCGAAAGGCCCAACCACGCCGGGGTCCGGTCGAGCCGGGACGGACAGTGGAAAAGGACCCTCAGCTGTGCTGTTACATACCTTGCGATTTTGATTCTATCGAATTACAAATTATCTTGATCCCAGCTTATATGCTTTCGATCTTCTTTTAATAGGAGGGCTAGGAGAAATTTCATTGGCTAATTAAGTGCAGATATGGCTTATCGGCCTATATCTCGCTCGCAGGTGGGCATATTCGCACCTTTGGCAAAAGGACGCACCCGCTTTCCCGGCGCAGACTGACCGTCGGCCGCCCCTGTCTCGCTGCCTTGACGGCTATGCAAACTATTCAAAGTTTATTTTCCTGTTAAAACTATTGTAGCGTTATTTGTAAGTATATTGTGTGACGCATGGCTGCCTGCTCTATTTATGTCACAGTGTGGCGTGCCGTGTCGCCATGGGGTTTTGGGTTTTTGGGGTTTTGGGGTTTTGG
>JARLFX010000419.1 GCA_031296355.1 Acidobacteriaceae bacterium | reverse complement strand
GCCGCAAGTTCTGCGGTGTCAGCCTGTGGAGAGGAAGGCTCTGGCCTCGGTCGCAAGACCGAGGCGAAACCAGCCTCGGTGAAGCAGGAATTCAGCGTCGAGGTTGCTCATGAGCAGCTTTGAGCAAGTCTGGAAGAACGGGTTCATGCACGGGCATCAGGCTGTCGCGTCCGGAGCCGAGCAGGTCAACAAAGCAGAACCTGTTTGGCGTGCCGTTTCAGACAAGGTCAGCAGCTCCGGAATGGCAGCCCAACCCCGCCGTTCCATGTCGCGGGCCACATCCGAGAGATATCGGGCCCCCAGATTGCCAGCAACACCTTTCAGGCGGTGTGCGATCGCGCGGAACTCTGTCTCGTCTGTCGCGTATTCCAGGGCCTTGATATCTCCTGTCACCTGCTCTTCCAACATGGCAACGGCACGCTTCCAACCAGCCTCGCCAACGAGCTTTCGAATAGCGAGCACTTGTTTGGGATCGAGGAGCGAAACCTCCGGCGTGGGTGGGCCAGTCGCGGCTGTAGCCGTCTCAGCGGCCAGAACCGGGGTGACGTTATGAGCCGGCACCTGAACGGCCTGGGCAACGCAATTCAGGAGCTTGTTGGGCGTGATCGGCTTGGCGACGATCCCCGTCATGCCCGCGTCCAGGTAACGGACTTGATCCTCCTGAAGGACATTGGCGGTCACGGCCAGGATGGGAATCCGTCCAGCATCTCCCGGCAAGGCGCGAATGAGTTTTGTCGCTTCGACTCCGTCCAGTTCCGGCATCTGGATGTCCATGAGAACCAGATCCAGGGGGCATTCTTTGACTTTTTCCACAGCCTCCCGGCCATTTGCGGCCTCAAGGACAACACACCCGTGGCGTAGCAGAATGCGCTGCAATATTTCACGATTAATGCTGTTGTCTTCTGCAACCAGAATTCTCAATGTCCGGTCAAAATCAACCGCTCGTGTCTGTGGATTCGATCGCAGGATAACCCGACAGACCGGCTCATAGGGAAGCGTGAACCAAAACAGGCTGCCCTGGCCGGGTTTGCTCATCACCCCGATCTGTCCTCCCAACAGGGAACAGATTTCCTGACAAATTGCCAAGCCCAGACCCGTGCCACCGAACCGGCGCGTTGTCGAACCATCGGCCTGGGTGAAACGCTGAAACAGCCGGGGAAGAATATCGGCATCGATCCCGATCCCGGTATCGCGCACCTCGCCGCGCAAGATCAGTGAATTTCCCGGCCCGACAATCGTCAGAAGGCTAACCTCGATCCTGCCCTTCGTCGTGAATTTCAGCGCATTGCCGACCAGATTCAGGAAGAGCTGCATGATCCGGTTGCGATCGGCCCTCAAGGCATCGGGCAAGGCCGGATCGATCCGAACGGCCAGAGACAGTCCGCGAACCGTTGCTTCCGGCTGGAACAGGGTATGAATTTCCCGGACCAGATCTCGCGGCGAGAAATTCAGCGGTTCGGGCTCGGCGCGCCCGGATTCAAGCTTCGACAGATCGAGGATATCGTCAATGATTGTCCGCAGAGTTGATCCGGCATCGATGGCGATCTGCATCAGATGGCGTTGCTCAGAATCCAGATGAAGCGTGTCGATCAAACCCAACGCTCCCAAAATCCCGTTCAGGGGCGTTCGGATCTCGTGGCTCATGGTTGCCAGGAATTCGCCTTTCATCCGGCTGACGCTCGCCGCATCATCGCGCGCTCGACGCAACTCGCCTTCGATTTCCCGATGCGCTGTCACATCATTGACGAGCACCGTGAAAAACGGGTGTCCGTCATCGAACCAGCCAGATAGCGTAACCTCGAGCGGGATTTCCCGACCACTTTGATGATGACCTTCCATCGGCAGGGCGGTTTCAAGAACCGGGACTTGATCCGCATCGAGATCAGAGCCTAACCGATCAAGGGGGCCGACACGCCCGCGGCTCGTCATCAGCCTGGCCACATCGCGCCCCAGGACCTCCTCGGCCGCAAAACCGAACAAACGCTGGGCCGCCGGATTGCAGCCATTGATGATCCCGCTTTCGTTGACGGTGATGATGGGTTGCCCGGCGGTCTCAAAGACCGATCGGTACCGGCGCTCGCTGGCTTGAAGGCGTTCGCTCTGGGCAAGCAGGCGGGCCTGACTGTTTTCCTGCTCGCCGGCAAAGCGGGCCGCAACACCCGCCAAAACCAGCAGGGCCAATGTGCAGCCAGCGGCCGTCAAAAGATAAAGCCGGCGGCTGTGCCGGGCTTCGGCCAGAAAGGAATCCTCCGATACGCCGGCAATGACCAATAAGGGATAACCGGGCAAACGTCGGAAGCTCTGCAATCGAGTAATGCCGTCGACCGGACTGGTTGATCGCAGATAGCCGGCCTCCTGCTGGCGCGCCATGCGCACGATCGGCGCGTTGCCGAGATCCAGGCCGATGGTCTTGTCGGTCAAGACGGAACGGGCCCTCAGGATTCCGTCGAGGCCAATGATACTGATCGTCCCGTTGGGGCCAACATCGATATGGTCGAAGCTGTGGCTAAAATAGAAGGGATCAAGCGAAGCCACGATCACACCCGCGAAATCACCATCCCGGCTGCTGATCCGGCGGGTCAGCTGAATCGACCAGCGGCCCGAGGCCCGGCCATAGACCGGTTTGCTGATAAAAAGCCCGACATCGGCACGATCCCGATGAACCCGGAAATGCTCTCGATCGGACAGGTCAATCCCGGTGGCGGCACCATCGATATTGGTCTCGCGCAAAATGCCGTTGCCGCCGATATAGGAGAGCTGCAACACCGTGTCGGAGCTCTCTACGGCAGCGTGCATGAAAAGACGGATATCCTCGCTTGTCAGGCTGAGCCGCTGAATGTCAAGTGCCAGAAAGTGCAGCGCCTGATCAGCACCGGCGACGGTACGACGGGTCTGTTCGGCAATGGTTTGGGCAAGATTGCCGGTGTCCCGCCTGGCCCGGTCCAAAGCCTCGCCCATGGTGTGCCGGGTCAGAAGTGATGCCAACACCCAGAGGGCGATCACGGCAATCGCGGTGGCACCCCAGATGATCCTGATCGGTCGGCTGAACCTACGCATCACTTTGGCTTAGTTAACCGATTTACACGAAGAACTGACCCTATGGATAGCTTATCCCGGCGGCCGCTCTCGCGATATCTATGCAGAAGGTGAGGCCGGAGACGCGGAATGCAGACCAAATTGTCCTTGTTGGTAATCGACGACGTTCCTGTGAATTGCCTTCTCATGGAAAATATCGCCCGCGAAATTGGCAACTTGGAGATTTTCAGCGCGTCAAATGGCCTGGAGGCGCTGAATTGGTGTGAAACCCATCAAGCCGACATCGTGATCGTGGATTGGATGATGCCGCAGATGGATGGTCTTGCCTTTCTGCGCGCCTATCGCCAGCGACCCGATAGCGTGGACGTACCGATTGTCATGATCACCGCGTCGGAAGAGCTGGAAATCCGGTTGCAGGCGCTGGATATGGGGGCCAACGATTTTCTGGTGCGCCCCCTGCAACCGGCGGAAATCAGGGCCCGTTTACGCAATATGCTGGTTTTGCGGCGTGCCTATTTGGCCCTGACGAATCAGGCGGCCTGTCTGGCTGCCGAGGTTGCGGCCGCGACGGCGCAGATCAGGGCCCGGGAACGGGAACTGGTGGCACGATTGGCCGGGGCGGTCGAATATCGCGATCCCGAAACCGGCGCCCACGTCGCCCGGATGGCCCTCTATTCCCAGGCCATCGCCCAACAGCTGGGACTGAATGCCGCCCACGTGGACCTCATCCTCGAAGCGGCACCGATGCATGACGTCGGCAAAGTTGGAATCCCGGATCATATTCTGCTGAAACCCGGTCGGCTGACTCCGGAAGAAATGCAGATCATGCGCCAGCATGCGGAATTGGGGGGCGAGATCCTGACCGGTAGCGAATCGGCGTTGGTCCAAATGGCGGAAAGCATCGCTATCGGGCATCATGAACGTTGGGACGGTGCCGGTTATCCCGATGGGCTCCGCGGCTCCACGATCCCGATCGAGGCGCGAATTGTTGCCGTGGCGGATGTCTTCGATGCCCTCACGTCCATACGGCCCTATAAGAGCGCCTGGTCGCTCGACGCGGCTCGGGACTATCTGCGCGATCAGTCCGGATCCCACTTCGATCCCGACTGTGTCGACGCGTTTCTGCGTGCCTGGCCCGAGATCATCAAAATCCACGAAAAACTTCCTGATACCCGGCTGTCGCCGCCCCGCAACGGTGGACCGGCCAAAGTGACGTTTGCTGAAGAACTATCGGCCAGAACCTGAGCGATGGCCGGTCCGGTTCCCGTTGATGTCCCGGAGAAAGAGCGATAGGGTCCACGACGTTTTCCGCCGTCTGATCGAGAAATTGTTTAATGACGACCCTTTCTTCCCCGGCCGGGGCGTCCGCATCAGAGATCCGGGCGCAAATTCTTGACCTCGCCGCCGCTTACATGGCGGCTCGGGGTGAGGTCGCTTTTGTTCCGGGCGAGACCTACATCCCGTGTTCGGGAAAGGTGATGGATGGCGCGGACCTGACAAAGCTTCTGGATGCATCCCTGGATCTTTGGCTGACGACGGGACGATATGCGGCCGAATTCGAACGAACGCTGGCAACCCGGTTTGGCACCAGACATGCGCGACTGACGGTTTCCGGTTCGGCCGCCAATCTTCTGGCCTTCTCCGCATTGACGTCCTGGAAACTGCAGGAACGGCGGGTCGAGCCCGGCAGTGAGGTCTTGACGGTTGCGGCCGGTTTCCCGACCACCGTGGCACCGATCATTCAAAATAACTGCATTCCGGTCTTCGTCGACATCGATATCGAGACGCACAATGTCGATGTCGAGGCCCTGGCCGCGGCGGTGACGCCGAAGACCCGGGCCGTGATGATGGCTCATTCTCTTGGGAATCCTTTCGATCTGGCTGCGGTGACCGCGCTGTGCCAACAGCATGGGCTCTACCTGATCGAGGATTGCTGTGATGCCCTGGGCGCGACCTATGAGGGTCAGGGCGTGGGAACGTTTGGCGATTTGGCCACGCTGAGTTTCTATCCGGCCCACCATATCACCATGGGGGAGGGTGGTGCGGTCATGACCAGTCGCAAATCGCTGGCCGTTCTTGTGGAGAGCTTTCGGGATTGGGGCCGTGACTGCTGGTGCCCCCCCGGCGACACCAATACGTGCGGCAAGCGCTATGACTGGAACGTTGGTGAGTTGCCCGACGGATATGATCACAAGTATATCTACTCTCATCTCGGCTATAACCTCAAGGCAACCGACATGCAGGCCGCTGTGGGATTGAGTCAACTTTCCAAGGTTGATCATTTCATCGCCCGGCGCCGGGAGAACTTCGTGGCGCTGACGGATGCCCTGCGCGCCGAGGGGCTGGAGGAATACTTCATCCTGCCGCGGGCGACGCCACGTTCCGAACCAAGCTGGTTTGGTCTCCTCCTGACGATCCGCGATGGCATCGCGTTGAAACGTCGGGATGCCGTGCGCTACCTGGAACAACACAAAGTGGGCACGCGTCTGTTGTTCGGCGGCAACCTCATCCGCCAACCGGCCTTTCAGAATGTCCCCTATCGGGTTGCCGGATCGCTGGCTCATACCGACAAGATCATGAATGACAGCTTCTGGATCGGCGTCTGGCCTGGCATCGGGACCGCCCAGCGCGCCTATATGGTCGAGACGATCAAACAGATGGTCAAGGACCTGGTCGATTGAACGCCGCTGCGGCGGGTCGGAAGGCCGTTGTCCCAGCCGCACTCCGATCCTCATTGAATAAAAATGTGGAAATTCATGGCGGTGGCCGCTATTGACGCAGCCACCCGAATGTTTCAGCTTCTGCCGAACCTTTCTCCGTAACGGACAAATTTAACCGCCAAGGCGCTTCTCGATGGCTGACGATGTCCGACTTATCGCCCTGTATCTACCTCAGTACCATCCGATCCCCGAGAATGATGTCTGGTGGGGCGAAGGTTTTACCGAGTGGACCAAGGTCGTTGAGGCGAAGCCGCTCTTCTACGGACATCACCAGCCTCAGCTTCCCGGTTCCCTCGGTTTTTATGATCTTCGCCTGCCCGAGGTGAGAAAACATCAAGCCCGGGTCGCGCAACAATATGGGGTCCATGGTTTTTGCTATTATCACTATAATTTTAATGGAAAACGGCTTTTAGAAAGACCATTTAACGAGGTTCTTTCATCCGGGCAACCTGATTTTCCTTTTTGTATTTGCTGGGCTAACGAAAACTGGACCCGTCGCTGGGATGGTCAAGATCACGAGATTCTGATCAAGCAAAATTATTCACCTGATAACGATCGGGAAATGATTCGTGATTTGATTCCGGCATTTCAAGATCCTCGCTATATCCGGGTCAACGGCCGCCCCCTCCTCTTGGTCTATCGCACGCAGCTTCTGCCCGATCCGGCGGCAACGGCGGCGATATGGCGAGCCGCAGTTGAAGCTGCCGGTTTTCCAGGTCTCTATTTGTGCCGGGTCGAAGCTTTCGACATGTCTGTAGCAGCGCAGAATCCAACAGACATCGGCTTTGACGCCGCCTGCGAGTTTCCTCCCCATGGCGCGCATGCGGTTAACGATACATCTCTGGTCACGAACTTGGACCCTGATTTTGCGGGACTTATCTATGATTACGAAAAGGCCGCTCAGGATTTTATCGATCGCCCGACGCCGCCATATCGCCGATTTCACGGGGTGATGCCATCCTGGGATAACACCGCAAGGAATGGTCTTCGCGCCCATATCGCTGTCAATGCGAGCCCCGACGCCTATCGTCGTTGGCTGGCGAAAATTGTTGACCAAACCCGGCGCGAACAAGATGGCGACGAACAGCTCATTTTTATCAATGCCTGGAATGAATGGGGCGAAGGCTGCCATCTTGAGCCAGATCGGCGTTACGGGTTTTCTTGGCTGGAAGCGACACAATCGGCCCTTGGTAATAACCACAACCTCACAATCCGCAATCTTCCAGTCACTGCAGAGGCTATAGAAGCCTTGCGCCAACGAAGTGCCAATCAGGAAGAGCTCCTGCAAGCCAAACGGCGGGAAATTCGTGAACTTCAAGACCAACTGAATGCGCTTGCAACGGTCCGTGATCACGCCCTGAGTACTTTGAAGGATCGCGACGCGACCGTTACAGCTCTCAATAAACATCTGACTGAGACCACGACGGTGATTGCCCAACGTGATCAGGACATCCGCGCTCTCCAGGAGACGGTCCAGAAATTCGCTGAGGCTGTGAAGGATCGCGATGTGACGGTGACGGCCCTCAACAAAGAGCTGACCGATGCCACGACGGTGATTGCCCAACGCGATCAGGACATCCGCATTCTCCAGGAGACGGTCCAGAAATTCGCTGAGGCCGTGAAGGATCGCGATGTGACCGTTATGGCCCTCAACAAAGAGATGACCGAGACCACGACGGTGATTGCCCAACGCGATCAGGACATCCGCATTCTCCAGGAGACGGTCCAGAAATTCACTGAGGCCATGAGAGATCACGACGCGACGGTTACAGCCCTCAGCAAAGAGCTGGCGGAGAGCACGACGATGATTGCCCAACGCGATCAGGACGTCCATCTTCTTCAAGAGATGAACCGCGCGCTTGATGCTACCCTGCAGAAACGTACCGCCACCATTACCGTTATTACCAAGGACCTCACCGACGCCATGACAGTGACCGAGCAACGCGATCAGGACATTCACAATCTTCGAGGTATGGTCCAGAAGCTTGGCGATGCGACGAACGAGCAGGAGGCCATTGTTGCCAACCTCCGGCAGGACTTGGCCGATGTCATGACTGTCGTTACCAAGCGTGACCAGGACATCACCGGTCTAAAGGAGAGAGCGCTATTACAAGAGAGTGATATCGCTATTCTACGTCATCAACTCTCGGAGAGTCAGAGTGCGTTGGATCATCGCGATCAACGGCTCCATGCTCTCTACAACTCAACATCGTGGAAACTCTCTGTTCCCATTCGTAAAATTGGCGCGCTCGTTCGTTTTTTCGCCAGGCTTCACCTCAATCGCCGGCACCAGATGACGCTACAGCCACTTCAGGATCTTCACCAGGATGACGGTCGCTATGTCAGTACTGGTAATGATCCGGCATTTCTAATGTCATTCCCGGAGAGTGTTTCTTTTGCTGGAGGATGGTGTAAAATCAGCTATCGCGTCGATGAAACCACATCACCACTTGCGCCCGTTCTTTATATCGACACCGGTAATGGTTATAGTCAACAAAATTCTATTGCGTTGCCACCCGTTGTATCGGGATTGGTTGATATCGTAGTCTTTCTGCCGGCGAATATAAAAGCGTTGCGTCTCGATCCCATGGAGGTGCCTGCAGTCTTCAAACTGACCGACGTTGCAATCAAGGAAATAGGAAAAGCGAACCTTCTATTTTATGCACTGCGGCGGAATCCTGGAAAATTTCATCGCGGATTGATCTATCTTTCAAAGTTTGGCTTAAACGAAACAAAAAAGAAAATACTAAAATCCCTGCAATCGAACGCAAATTCTCTGAATTATCAGAATTGGATTTCTCTTTACGACACATTGACAGAGAAAGACAAACGCGATATTATTGATTCAATAAAGAAATTGACACATCGCCCTCTTATTTCTGTTGTTATGCTCGTATACAATACACCGGAGCCCTATCTTCGACGTTCTCTTGAGACAGTACGAGACCAGCTCTACCAACACTGGGAATTGTGCGTTGTCGACGACGCATCCAAAAAGCCGCATGTGACTGCCATTTTGGCAGAATATGCGGCGAAAGATTCTCGTATCAAGGTCATCCGTCGAGAGGCCAACGGCCACATTTCGGCTGCCAGCAATACGGGTTTGGAGCTCGCTGCCGGTGAATTTATTGCCTTAA
This sequence comes from Acidobacteriaceae bacterium, assembly GCA_031296355.1. The sequence goes on along the minus strand of JARLFX010000419.1, from coordinate 22,720 downwards.
TGGATCACGATGATGAACTGCCCGCACATGCACTCTACATGATCGCTCTCGAGATCGAGCGGCATCCAAATCTCGACATTATCTATTCCGATGAAGATAAGATTGATGAAAATAGCGTTCGATATGACCCATATTTCAAATCTGATTGGAGTCCTGACCTCTTATTAGGTCAAAATATGGTTAGTCATCTCGGCGTCTATCGTCGTTCTCTTCTAAAGGAAATTGGTGGATTTCGTATTGGTTATGAAGGAAGTCAGGATTACGATCTTGTTCTACGTGCTGTTGAGAAAAGCGATTCATCGCGCATTCGGCATATTCCAGCCATTCTATATCATTGGCGGGTATTTTCCTCATCTTCTTCCTTCTCCACGACAGAATTGCCAACTACAACCAACGCTGCGCGCCGCGCCCTGCAGGACCATTTCGATCGCTGTCGAATCGCCGCAACCGTCGATCTCGCTCCGCGGGTCGATCGTTTTTTCCGGATTTCCTACCAGATTCCCAATCCGCCTCCTTTGGTTACGTTAATTGTGCCAACGCGCGATAAGGTCGATCTGCTACGCCAATGTGTTGACGGAATATTGGATCAAACCGACTATCAGAACATCGAACTTCTTATTATTGATAACAACAGCACCGAGCAGGAGACATTTTCGTATTTTACAAAGCTAAAAAATCGCGATCGGGTGCGAGTCATAAACTATGCGGGAGCATTCAATTATTCAGCAATTAATAATTTTGGCGTGCGTCATGCCCATGGAACGTTAATTGGCCTGATCAACAACGACATCAAGGTAATCGAACCCCATTGGCTATCAGAGATGGTCAGCCATGCGCTGCGACCAGAAGTTGGCGCCGTTGGTGCGAAGCTCTATTACGGTAATGACACCATCCAGCACGCGGGAGTCATCACCGGTATCAATGGTGTTGGCAACCATATCTATAAGAATTTGCCACGATCCCATCCGGGCTATTTTGGTCGGTTGCATCTGGTCCAAAATCTTTCTGCCGTGACGGCCGCCTGCCTGATCACGCGCAGCGAAATCTTCGAGGAAGTTGGTGGCCTTGATGAGATCAACCTTGCCGTTGCGTTCAATGACGTCGATTTTTGCCTGAGAATCCGGGAAAAGGGCTATCTGATTGTCTGGACGCCAGCTGCAGAGCTCTATCATCTTGAATCCGCATCGCGGGGATCAGACATGGCACCGGATAAAATCGAACGGTTCCGTCGCGAGGTCAGTTATATGATTGGCCATTGGGGAAAGACGTTGACCAGTGATCCTTACTATAATCCGAATCTGACGCTGGAATCGACCAACTATGACCTAGCGTTTCCACCGCGCATCGAAAAACCCTGGGGCGCCAAAAACGTTTCGTAACAAAATGGGGTTTGCGAGAAAAGCGTCGATGCGCAGCTTATGGTCTTTACAAACGACGAATTTCAGAGGACGAGGGCATCGGGGCCGCCGGAGATTCCGAGGTGATGTCGCATTCGGGTATCGCTCCTGCCCTTTCTAAATGAGGCAGGATCTGATATTTTCCGATCGCCTTCCTTTTGAGGAAAGGAGATATCGGGTGTCAACCCTTACGGGGTAAACACCTCACGATTTGCCGGAATAGTGACAATTTTGGAATAAAAATACACATTTTCTCATAGAGCTTAGGGCTAACATGGTATTTGAACGATATTTCTTTAATAAAAAATCTATTGCTGTCGCAGTCACGGCCATAATAGCTAGTATGGCATTTTATATATTAAATTTACATGAGTTTTTTTTCAATACAGGCGTTCAGCTTGGAGATGACTATACGCTTGGTTTTACATATTTATTATTTGATTACTATTGGAATCTAAGTACCGGCTTTTGGAACATACCTTGGTTCACGCCATCGCAATGTGGTGGCCTTCCGTTTCTTGCCGATCCAAATTCCAGCCACTATTCATTGGCAGCCATTCTCACACTGTTCGCGTCTCCGTGGAGTGCAATTCGTCTTTCTGTGGTCACATTTCCGCTGCTCGGCCTTCTTGGATCATATCTTTTGGCCCGGCGCGGATTTGGTCTTTCTATTGCGGCAGCATTGCTTTGCGGCGTCCTGTTTGAATGGAACGGCTTCTATGATCATCGCATGCTGGCTGGTCATTTGGCGTTCCAAGGCATCATGCTGTTGCCCTTGTTTGCGTGGTTGATGCTGCAACCCGGTGGTTTGGCGATGCGCCTGGCTACGGTTGGGGGATTGGGCATCGGCTTTGCCTATCTGATCCATGCGGCGATGGCGCAGCTTCTGCTGCCCTTCGGTCTGACGCTGGCGATCGTGACGGCGATCCGGGCGGCGAAATCAGGATGGACGGCTGAACCCTGGATCCGGGTTATCATTGGGGGCCTGCTCGGTCTGGGGCTTTCAGCGCAGCGATTGGTTGCCAGTTTTGCCCTGCTCGCCCACTTTCCGCGCTCTGATTATCTTCTCCCTGGCTTTGACGGCTTGTGGACCAGCTTCAAGGCCACCCTGATCATGGTCTTTTACGGTCCCGATATTGATCGATCATGGCTGACCAATGTACAATGGCTTCAAGACCGGCATGAGTTGGAATACTCCATGACCCCCCTGCCGTTGGTCCTTTTTGCCAGCGTGATCGCAGTATGGTCCTATCAAAAACGAGTCACGAGTCGATCTGGGAAATTTGCGACGGCCTCGATCCTGGCAATCGTTGTCGCCGCCGCCCTTGGGGTCGTCCCGGTTCTTTTGAACTGGTACCAGCCGCAATGGAACGCCTTTCTGAAATCGCTACCGATCATCGGCAGCAGCAGCACCATGATCCGTTGGCTTACGGTTTATCTCCTGCCCGTCGCGCTGTTGACCGCGCTATCCTGGGATTGGTTGGCGACAAGGCTTCCCAGATTGCCGGAATGGAGCGTGCTGATCGCGATCGCCGCCGTGATGGCATTCCAGTCGTCCGATGACCGAAGCTTTTACCATCAACACTACAATGCCCAAAATATCGAGCAGGCTTGGCATCGCGCGGCCGAGACCGGGGTGGCTCCGCCGATCACGGCGATTGGCGTCTTCACCAATAAGGCAGGGCAGGCGATCTCCGTTTTTGGTGGCAACGACATCATGACCCAGGGCTATTCGCAGCTTCTCTGCTATCAGCCGATGCTGGGTTACCGGCTCGAAAATCTGGTCATCGGCCATTTGCATCCAGGATCGGTTTTCGACACGCAGGATGGCTGGCTCAACATCAAAAACCCAGCCTGCTATGTTTATCCGGACGAGAATCATTGCCGCCCTGGTGACGAATTCCGGGCTGACCAACGGGCGCAGGCCCAGGCGTTCGCGGCCTATAAACCGTTCGATTTTGCCGTTCCGCTGCGCCAAGTCATAGCAAACTGGATGACACGGTTCAGCGCGGTCTTCGTGCTCCTGCTCATGGGCGCAGCCGCTGTGATTGGCCTGCGCCAGACAAAACGATCGGTGCCCTGACCGTATTGCGCCCGGTTGCGAGAGAACACGTGGCGAACGCCCGCCAGGGCACTGCCCCGATACCACAGAATCAGACCGCTTCCTGACGTAAATTGGCCCGATACCAGTGGGTTGTTTCAAGCACGGCCAATGTCCCGGAGGAGAATGCCACTTGACAGGATCGGACCCAAACGATATAGCGCCGGCATGATTGTTTTACTTTGATCACGATGCGTTCTTATTTTATCGCTCTGGTCACAGCCTTGTCTTTTCAGGCGGCTCCGTCAGCCGGGGCCGGCATTGTTGCGCGGTCACTCCCGGAATTGATGGCCGCGGGGGACAAGCTGCAGACGATTTACGATCTTGGTTTACAGTACGAAGCCGCACTGGGCGTGCCCCGCGATTTTGCCAGGGCGGCCGGGCTTTTTTGTAATGCTGCCCTTAAAGGGAGTGGTGACGCTGCCTTTCATCTTGCGCATCTGCTGGCCCAGGGGCAGGGGATCAAGGCTGACAGCCAACAGGCCGCCGCCTGGTATGCCGTAGCGGCCTCGCGCGGCAACGCCGCAGCAACACTGCTCCTGGCCACGCCGCAGCATCATCCTTCGATCCGACCGACCTGCACACCAGCCGCGGATCCCGCCCCGCCCGGCGTCCCCGGCATGACCGCAACGGTGGTCCCCGGGGCCACCGCTGAGATCACGAAACTGGTGCAGCGATTGTCACCCGTTTACGGGCTTGATCCAAAGCTGGTGTTGGCCGTGATCGATGTTGAATCCCATTTCCACGACCATGCCGTCTCACCCAAAAACGCTCAAGGGTTGATGCAACTCTTACCAAATACAGCCCTACGTTTTGGCGTCAAGGATTCCTTCGATCCTGAACAGAATGTCACCGGAGGCATGAAATATCTTCGATGGCTGCTCACTTACTTCCGGGGGGATGTCACCCGAGTCCTCGCCGCATACAATGCCGGGGAAGGGGCCGTCGAACGCTTCAATGGGGTACCGCCCTATGACGAGACCCAGAACTATGTCACACAAATTCGCCAACGATATCCGGCACCGTGGCATCCCTACCAAGCGGGATCGCCTGTTGCTGGATCCCCAAGGGCAGGTTGATCTCGACGCATCACCTGTCGTCGATCACGGCTGATTTTGACCGGAACACGGTCGTCAGCGCGTTGCGCAAATATGAAGGTTCATGAGCGTTGAGGCACTCCGCCGTCGCGCCCATCACAAACCGGGGGCAAACTGGGCAGCAGACGAACTCCTGAACGCGGGATAGCTGCAGCGGAGGAGTTCATCGAGATCACCCTTCATCGTCTGGCAGGAGCAGCGGAATGTCGGCGATGCGCTCCTTCGACAACAGGCCGGCGTCCTCCAGCTTTTCCATGTCGGGCAGATCATGGAGGCTTTGGTAGCCCCAGGTGGCAAGAAACTGCGCGGTGGTGATGTAGGTATAGGGCGCGCCGGGCTGGGGGCTGCGGGGACCGGCGTCGATCATGCCCAGGCGGCGCAGTCTGGCGATGACGTCGCGACTGATCTCCCGGCCCAGGATCCGGGTCAGCTCGGCGCGGGTCAGCGGTTGGAAATAGGCAATAGCGGCCAGGGTCAGCATTTCGGTCTTCGACCAGGCCGGCGCCGGCCCGAGGACCCCGGACGCGCGCACCGCTGTGGCGTAGGAACGGTGAGTGCGCAGCTGATAGCCGCCGGCGACGCTGACCAGTTCATAGGGCCGCGGGGCCAATTCGCGGCGGATATCCGCGATCAACAGGTCGAGATTGGCCTCGTCGCCGATCACCGTGGCCAGGACGGCGCGGGGCACCGGCTGCGCTGCGGCGAAAATGACCGCCTCGATCCGGGCCATCCATTCGCGCCAGCGCAACGCCGGCGGCAGATCGGCCAGGTCGCGATCGAAGGCGGGAGCGGCAGGGGGCGCCATCGGTCACACCCCATAAAGACGGCTGGTCGAGCGGCCGCTCAGTTCGCGGACCGCGCCCAGGGCCAGCAGCCGATCGAACAAGCGCCGCAAGCCACGCTCGCTGATGCCCGGGATGGCCATTGAGGCCGCCAGGGCATCCTGGGCGAGCAGTTTTTCGACCACCAGGGCCGATGCCCTGGCACGTAGCCTGGGGCGCTGCGCCAGCAGGAACACCGCCCGGTGTTCGAGATCGGCGGCCAGGGCGACCGCGGCGAGGGCGCTGTCGCGGCAGCCGAGAGACCAGCCCGCCGGCGCGATGGCTGGCGCGCCGCGGCGCGCCATCAGTTTGCTGGTTGCCAGCAGGGGCACCCCGACGGACCAGCCGAGACGGTGGGCGAGCAGGCTGTCGGCCACCCAGAATCCCAGCACGAGCAAAGGCGGGCGTCCGCCCTGGCAGGCGTGCAGCACGGCAGCAGCGGCGGCGATCGGGGCGATGTCGGGGCCAGCATGATCGAGGAGCCGGTCGAGCGTCGCGTCGTCGGCGACGCCGAGGAGCGCAGCCGCGGCGACCAGAGCCGGGCGATCGAGGCGGGGCGCGCGACGGGTCAGGCGACGCCACAGCACGAACAGCCGTCCGGCCGGCCCGGGATCGCCGCCGCCGGGGCACAGGGACAGCGCATCACGGATCGCCGCTTCATCCTCGCGGCGCCCCAGAACCGCGGCGGCCGCGGTGGCGGCCTGCAGGGCCAGGCGGTCGAGCCAGACGCCGCGATGCGGCAGCGGCGCGGCCAGCAGGGCGTCGACGGCCGCGAGGGCGGCGCCGGCGACGAAGGCGGCGCCCTCGGGATCGGCTGTGGTGATGCGGGTCCAGGGGGAATGAGACAGGGCGGCCATGGCGGGTCCGGTGACGGCGACCGCTGCAGCGTAGCATATGACGGCGCTTTGTGACGGCAAATTGCGATAAAAGCGCCGTGGTTGTCGGCCGCGTATCATGTCCGATAATGTTCAATTATCGGACATGACGAAAAACACATCCGCGGTGATGATCAGGATGCCTCCGAGAACCTCCTTCGTCGCGTCCAGGAATAGCTGCGCTGAGCTCGGCGCACTCGGTAACCGGTTTCAGGACGTTGAAATCCGATCCGCCTCACATCCATTTAACGCACGGACCCCCCGCAGAAATATCGTGGCCGCCTCGACGATCTGCCGCTTGATCAGAGCCGCCGACGGCTGCTTGCTGATTCCCAAGAGCATCCTGGTATGGAAGTCATTGATGATCATACCCAATAACATCTTCGCGGCCTCGGCGGGATCATCAATGGCATATCGGCCATTTTTCGCGAGTGACGCGAGATAGGTTTCCAGCCCAAGGCAAGCCGATCTCGTTGCCTGACGGTGGAACACACATCCCAATCCCGGTCGATCATTGAATTCGGTGATAATCGCACGAACAATATCAACGGCGTGGCCGTCAAGAATAAAATTCGTCATTTTCAGGAGTATTTCCTGCAACCCTTCCAGATCCGAAGATCCTTCTGTTGGTACCGGAATATGGAAATTTCTCTGATACTCAAAAATGATTGCGGCAAACAGCTCGCCTTTCGACGAGAAACTCTTATATAATGTTTTCTTCGATACGCCCGCCGCACGCGCGATGACGTCCATGGTCACCGCGTTATAGCCGTCTTGCGAGAAGCTGCGCTCGGCAACCTCAAGCAGCCTGGTTCGCCGCTTTTCTTCCAGTGACAAGCCCTCAGCAACGGGGATCAGGGCAGCATGACGCGAGGCAATTTGTTTTGACATCATTCCATCCACCATGCCCGTATCCTGGCGCGGCACTCGCATTTTTCAGACCCGGAATACTCCCTGGTTTCCTACCATGGACCGATATGCCGTGCAAGTTGGCGCTACTGAGGGCTTGACCTGGCCCTGGAAACGCCATAGTGTCGCCAAGCCGAAACCGCAGGGTTTCCTACCGGATTTTGTGGCCCCTTTTGTCAGGGACAGGTGGCTTTCGAGGCTGCCTCTACCAGGGGGCGTCGGAACCGGGATGCGAAGCCATTCTGTATCGCCCGAGGTTCAAGTGAGCTCTTTCATGGACACGATCAGGCATCTACGTCCTGAAGTTCTGTTGGCGTTGCAACTCGTTATGGCTGTCACGCTGACCGGTTGCGAGAAGAAAGCGGATGCCTCCCTGCCTGCGGCAGCTCCTCCGCCTCCGGAGGTCAGTGTCCTGACGGTGCATCCTCAGCGGCTTCCGCTGACGACCGAGCTCCCGGGGCGGACCTCATCCTATCGCGTCGCGGAAATCCGCCCCCAGGTCGGCGGTGTCATTCTCCAACGGATGTTCACCGAGGGCGGTGACGTCAAAGCGGGGCAGCAACTATACCAGATCGACCCGGCCTCGTATCGGGCAAGTCTTGCGAGTGCCCGGGCGACCCTGGCCAAGGCCCAGGCCACGGTGAGATCAGCCCAACTGACCGTCGATCGCTACAAACCACTGGTGCAGGCCAACGCGGTCAGCCGGCAGGATTATGACAACGCGGTTGCCAGCCTGCAACAGGATCAGGCCGACGTCGAGTCCGGGAAAGCCTCGGTTCAGACCGCCGAAATCAATCTGGCGTACACGAAGATGTTGTCACCGATCTCTGGCCGAACCAGTCGCTCTTCAATCACCGAGGGCGCCCTCGTGACCACCGGTCAGACAACATCTTTGGTCACCGTGACCCAGCTTGATCCGATTTATGTCGATGTCACGCAACCGATCTCCTTGTTGCTGCGATTGAGGCGTGAATTCGCACAGGGACAATTGAAAGCTGCAGGCGATAACCAGGCACAGGTTTCGTTGCTTCTCGAAGATGGCAGCGAATATGATCAGCCCGGCAAGCTGCAATTCTCCGAAGTTACCGTCGACCAGGGGACCGGGTCGGTGACGTTGCGTGCGGTGTTCCCCAACCCCCACGGCGTGCTTTTGCCCGGTATGTTCGTGCGGGAGCGGCTCGAAGAGGGTGTCAACGAACAAGCTTTGCTGGTTCCTCAGCAGGCGGTCACCCACACCCCCCAAGGTGCGGTTTCGGCTTTGTTCGTCACCACGGACAATAAGGTCGAACCCCGGACCTTGAAGACCGATCGGGCGATCGGCGATAAATGGCTGATCTCTGATGGCCTGAAGGATGGTGATCGGATCATCGTCGAGGGTCTGCAAAAAGTTCAACCGGGAATGACGGTTCTGCCCAAGGAAATGAGCGCCGGTGATGTGGGCCAGACGACCCAGCAGCACTAACGCAAGCGACCTTTTCCCGACCTCTTGAACAATGAAGGCAGCTTAAGGATGGCCAAGTTTTTCATCGAACGGCCGGTTTTTGCCTGGGTCATTGCGATCGTTATCATGCTGGCAGGTGGTCTATCCATTCTGTCACTACCCGTTGCGCAATATCCAAGTATAGCCCCGCCGGCGGTTTCGATCACGGCGAGCTATCCGGGTGCCTCGGCAGAGACGGTGCAAAGCACTGTGGTCCAGGTCATCGAGCAGCAGATGAGTGGTATCGATCATCTGCTTTATTTCTCGTCGGAAAGTGACAAGGACGGCAGCGTTACAATCACCCTGAGCTTCGATCAGGGAACTAATCCCGACATTGCTCAGGTTCAGGTCCAAAACAAGCTCTCGCTCGCAACACCGCGTTTGCCGACGACGGTTCAGGAGCAAGGTATTTCGGTTGCGAAGTCGACCAAGAACTTCCTGATGGTTCTGGGTTTCGTTTCGACCGACGGCAGTATGACCAGTGGTGATATCGCTGACTATATTGCCTCAACAATTCAGGATCCCATCAGTCGAACCTCCGGCGTCGGCGATTATCAGCTGTTCGGTGCTCAATATGCGATGCGGATCTGGTTGGATCCGGCAAAACTCAATAGTTTCAGCCTGACCCCTGGCGACGTCAGCACAGCCATCAAGGCCCAGAATGTCCAGGTTGCCGCCGGGGAACTCGGCGGTTTGCCGTCGGTTAGCAATCAACAACTAAACGCCACGATCATCGGGCCGTCCTATCTGCAAACGCCGGAGCAGTTCCGTAACATTCTGCTTAAGGTGAACCAGAGCGGCGCCCAGGTTCGGCTCGGCGATGTGGCGCGGGTTGAATTCGGCGGCCAAAGCTACACCACGGAATCACGATACAACGGCAAACCCGCGAGCGGCCTTGCGGTCAAACTGGCCTCAGGCGCCAACGCACTGGATACGGCGAATGCCGTTCGCAAAACCGTTGAACAGCTACGCCCGACTTTCCCGCACGGTTTAGAGGCGGTCTATCCTTATGATACGACCCCGTTTGTGCGGCTATCAATTCGCGAAGTCGTTAAGACGTTATTCGAGGCCATTGTCCTGGTCTTCCTGGTCATGCTTCTGTTCCTACAGAATCTTCGGGCAACCTTGATTCCGACGATTGCCGTACCCGTGGTGTTGCTCGGCACGTTTGGCATCCTGTCTGCTGCAGGTTATTCCATCAACGTCTTGACGATGTTCGGAATGGTTCTGGCCATCGGTCTTCTGGTTGATGATGCGATTGTCGTCGTCGAAAACGTCGAACGCGTCATGGCCGAGGATAAAGTTTCGCCGAAGGAGGCGACGCGTCGATCAATGCGCCAGATCACCGGCGCGTTGATCGGTATCGCGCTGGTCCTGTCGGCGGTGTTTTTGCCGATGGCTTTTTTCGGTGGTTCCACTGGCGTCATTTATCGCCAGTTTTCCATCACGATCGTTTCGGCCATGGTGCTGTCGGTTCTGGTGGCGATTATCTTCACGCCTGCGCTCTGTGCGACAATTCTGAGACCACTTTCCAGTGAACCTCACGAACGGCGTGGTTTTTTCGGCTGGTTCAATCGGAATTTCGATCGAAGCAACCGCGGCTATATCAAGGGTGTTCACGGCGTTACGACCCGACCGAAACGGTTCATGATCGTTTTCGTCGCGATTATCGGTCTGATGGCATTCTTTTTCGTCCGCTTGCCGACCTCATTTCTGCCTGATGAAGATCAGGGCGTGATGTTCGTCCAAGTTGGAACGCCGCCCGGCGCAACCGTGGAACGGACCCAAAAAGCACTCTCTGAAATTAACGACTATCTTTTGACCAAGGAGTCCAACGTCGTCAAATCGGTGTTCTCCGTTTCCGGTTTCAGCTTCGGCGGCCGCGGTCAGAGCTCGGGTATCGCCTTCGTGATTTTGAAGGACTGGAGTCTGCGCCCCGGCATACAGAACGGCGTCCAGGCCCTGGCCCAGCGAACGATGGGACGGTTCATGTCCTACAAGGACGCCCTGGTTTTTGCCTTTGCGCCACCGGCGGTCCTGGAACTGGGCAATGCGACCGGATTTGATTTCGAACTTCAGGATATGAGCGGTCTCGGTCACGAAAAGTTGATGGCAGCGCGCAATCAACTCCTTGGTATGGCCGCACAGGATCGGCTATTGATGGGTGTCCGTCCTAATGGGATGAGCGATGAGCCACAATATAAGCTCGATATCAACTGGGAACGTGCCAGCGCGCTCAGCCTCACGATCTCCGATGTCACTGACACGGTTTCGACCGCATGGGGTTCCAGTTATGTCAATGATTTCCTTGATCGCGGACGCGTGAAGCGGGTCTTCGTCCAAGGGGAACCGAGCTCCCGGATGCTGCCGAGCGACCTCGACAAATGGTATATCCGCAACAGCCTTAGCCAGATGGTGCCCTTCTCCTCCTTTGCGACAGCGAATTGGACCTATGGCTCACCGAAGCTGGAACGGTACAACGGCCAACCTTCTGTCGAAATTCTAGGTAGCCCGGCACCAGGATTGAGTACCGGAACCGCCTTGGCCGAAATGGAAAAACTTTCCAGCCAGCTCCCCCCTGGCTTTGGCCATCAATTGACCGGCATGTCCTTTGAAGAACAGCGCGCAGGTTCCCAGGCACCTGCGCTGTATGCCCTGTCGCTCATCGTCGTCTTCCTCTGTCTGGCGGCCCTCTATGAAAGCTGGGCAATTCCCGCGGCGGTGTTGATGGTGGTCCCCCTCGGTGTTGTTGGCGCCGTCCTGGCCACTCATTTCCGGGGCCTGGGCAACGATGTCTATTTCCAGGTCGGCCTGCTGACCACAATCGGGCTGTCCGCCAAGAACGCGATCCTGATCATTGAATTTGCCAAGGAAAATTATGAGCAGGGTCAAGACCTCCTCGAGGCGGCAACCAACGCCGCACGACAGCGGTTGCGGCCCATTCTCATGACGTCACTTGCCTTCATCCTCGGCGTGGCTCCGTTGGCGCTGTCTACCGGTGCGGGCTCAGGGGCGCAAAATGCTATCGGCACCGGGGTCATCGGTGGCATGTTCACAGCGACGGTGCTCGCGATCTTCTTCGTGCCGCTGTTCTTCGTCGTCATACTGCGGCTCTTCAAAGTACGGCGGCGGTCGGAAATCATTGAAGCCGAACTCGTTCAGGCCGAAGGATAATCGTTATGAAGGCCCCCTATTCTGCGAAATGTTCTGTGGTCGCGTTAGCGGCCGCCCTTTCCGCGTGCTCGCTCATTCCTGATTACGAACGGCCAGTCGCGCCGGTTTCCCAGACCTGGCCGACCGGGCCGGCCTATAATACCTCCGCGTTATCGCCTGCTGCCAACCAAACCAGTCCGGCGGAGACCGGCTGGCGAGAATTCTTCACCGATTCCGAAACGCAGGAATTGATCGAACTCGCCCTGAAGAACAACCGCGATCTTCGAGTCGCCGCGTTGAATATTGAAGAGGCTGAAGCCACGATTCAGGTCCAACGCTCCGCCCTGCTACCAACCATAGATGCCACGGCGTCGAGTACGACCGAGCGATATCCGGCCGATCTCTCGACGACAGGACGTCCGTCCATCAGCAGATCGACAAGCGCTGGGCTTGGCTTCACGTCGTTCGAATTGGATCTGTTCGGTCGGATCCGCAGTCTGAGTGAACAGGATCTTGAGAAGTACTTATCCCAAACGGAGACAATGCGTAGTACGCAGATTTCTCTGGTTGCCGAAGTCGTGGATGCTTATCTGGCTTGGCTTTCCGATCGCGAACTGTTGAAACTGACCGAGGACACCCTGAAGAGTCAGCGTGAATCCTATGAGTTGACGAGGCTTACGACACAGCACGGCACCGGAACCGCGTTGGATCTGGCCCAGGCGGAAACATCAGTCCGGACCGCGGAGGCGAACCAGGCACAGTACACGCGGCAGGTTGCTCAGGATTGGAACGCCCTGGTCCTTTTGCTGGGCGAGCAGCCCTCGGCTGCCCTGCAGGCTCGGATGATGACCGTCCCCGGGCTTGATGCCCAGAATCACCTGCCGACGCTGCAAGCTGGATTGCCATCGGACCTGCTGCAACGTCGACCCGACATCATGGCCGCCGAGCATACGCTCAAGGCAGCCAATGCCAATATCGGCGCCGCACGCGCTGCCTTCTTCCCCACGATCACCTTGACCGCCAATGCCGGTACGGCGAGCGCCGGCTTGTCGCGGTTGTTTGCAGCAGGCCAGGCAAACTGGGTGTTCTCACCGCAGATCAGCATTCCAATCTTCGATTATGGCAAGAACAGCGCAAATCTTGACATCGCGAAGATCGAAGAGCGGATCGAGATTGCCCAATATGAAAAGGCAATCCAGACCGCATTTCGAGAAGTCGCCGATTCATTGGCGGCACTCGACACCTATCAGCGTCAGTTGGCGGCGCAGCAGGCGCTTGTCCTCGCCGATGATACGGATTACAAACTTTCAGAAATGCGCTTCCGAACGGGTATCGATAACTACCTCAGCACCCTGATTGCACAACGTTCGTTGTACTCCGCGCAGATTACCTTGATCGGTGTTCATCTGGCACAACTGGAGAATCTTGTCACCTTCTATAAGGTTTTGGGGGGTGGATGGGTCGAACATACGGCTGATGGGAAGAAAAATAATTAAGTAGCCCTCTTTTACCAACGCTATTTTTCATGATGCGCGGACGTTTTAGCGATTGGTTCAAGGCATCATTTTAAAATAGCGATAATGTCGTTTTTTCAACGCACCTCTTTCGACGAAGCCGTGACGGGGGTGGGTGATCGCCCGGTGACGATGTCGTGATTTTGGTGAGCATCAAAGTTACGTCAGCGATCACCCACTCTGCGAGGGCCTTGGCCAAGCACACCCGACCTCGGCAAGACCAACCCACCGATTTTCAATGGGATGAACCGCTCTTCCACAACCCTTAACAGCAAGTCAGCGATTGTTTCCATTTCTCATCCGCTTTTTGTCTCGCCAAACTCTGGCCCATAACGACCGGATGTTCATTCGCAATGCCATTGTCGCTGGCGTCATGACGGGTGTCATGCTGTTGGTCAACAGCGCCCGGGACTTGGTCATCGCCTATGCGTTCGGCGTATCGGGTCTCGTCGACAGCTTCCTCATTGCCATCCTCCTGCCCAACCTGGCCGTCCAGGTCGTCGCCGGTTCCTTGAATACCGCGATGATGCCAATCTTGATCAAGACACTCGAGTTCCGCCCCCTGCGTGAGGCCCAAGGCCTGATCGGCGATCTGACCGGTTGGGCAGTCCTGGGTCTGCTTGGCGCGACAATCCTGACCGTTGCCATTGGTGGTACCGTTTACGGGTTCTCGGGAGAAGCAACCGTGTTTCACGGGAATTCCGTTGCATTCACCTTGTTTGGTCTCGCGGTTCCTTTGATCCTGATGCAGGGCATTTCGGTTTTTTGGGCCGGCCTATCAAATGCCCGGGGTAAATTCGCCCTAGCGGCGGTGGCCCCAGCCTTTCGGTCCCTGGGCGTCATTGTCGCCATTGGGATCTCAAGAATCCTGGCGTTCGGCGACGGCGATCCCCGGGTCCTCATCGGGGGCCTCCTGTTCGGTGTCACGATGGAATTCCTGGCGGTCGGTATCGTCACCCGACGTCTCGGCTTTCTGGTGCTGCCGCGTTGGCTCGTCCGAAACCCCGCCTGCGTTGTTGTTCTCGGAGAGTTTCTTCCTGCCGCCGGCAGCATGATTCTCATGAACGGTGCCCTGTTTACCGATCAGGTTGTCGCAACATCCCTGGACCCCGGAAGTGTCGCCGCCCTGAATTACGCCACCAAAGTCGGCACTCTGGTGATAGGATTGAGCGCGGTGCCATTAAGTACGGTCTTATTGCCCTATTTTTCGACGTTGCTCGCCCGCGAACCTCAACTTCTTCTCAGGCGTCTTCTCCAATTTTCTGTTATTATTATGTTTGTTTCGATTCCTGTTACGATTATATTATATCATTATTCCTTATTCATCGTAACTATTATTTTTCGTCATGGTGCTTTTACCACTGATAGTGCAGAACTCGTCGCCACAACACAATGTTACTATTTACTCCAATTGCCATTTTATATTACGAGCATGTTGGGTGTTCGGGCTCTATCAGCCATGTCTCTAAATCGATTACTGACTTTAGTCGCCGGAATTAATTTCTTTCTGAATCTTTTTCTTGATTTACTGCTCGGACATTTCATGGGGCTACCCGGAATCGGGTTAGCGACAAGTGTGATGTATGCTGTTGCTTTTTTTATGATATTTTCCATTATTTTCTATAAAGCGAAACGTCTGCCAGACTGCGCGATGATGGATCACATCGGTACTGAAACCGTACCAACGTTAGAATAAAGTATAAGCAAAGATGCGAATCCTCTTTCTCTGCCGATCCTTCAGTTATGGTGGCGCAGAGCGGCAATTGGCTCTGTTAGCGGCGGGTTTACATCGCCGTGGGCACGATGTTTATATCCTTACGTTCTATAATGACGCCGAATTGGCCGGTCCCTTGAAAGAGGCTGGCGTCCCTATTTTGTCTCTCAGGAAGCAAAATCGCTGGGATTTGGTGGGCTTTTTTCTTCGTCTGGCCAAAATCGTTCGCGCCCTCAAGCCGGATGTGATTCACGGTTATATGAGCGTCGCGAACATCCTGGCTGTGTCATGCCGATTATTTACGCCGGCTCGTATCGCCATAGGCATACGGGCATCGAATATGGATCTCAGTCATTACGACTGGCTGCACCGGCTATCGACCTTCGTGGAAGGGCGCGTCGCCCGGTTTGCCCATATCACCATCGCAAATTCCCAGTCCGGTGCCATGGCGGCACAGCATCGCGGCTTCCCTGGCGATCGCATGGTTGTCGTGCCCAATGGCATCGACACCAGCCGCTTTTCTCCCGCCATACTCCCGGATCGCAGCTTTCGCCAACGCTGGGGAATTCCTACCGACGCGATCTTGATCGGCCAAGTCGGTCGGATCGATCCCATGAAAGATCATTCAACCTTTCTGCGGGCCGCAAGGCTCGTCACCGACCAGGAACCGTTAGCTCGCTTCGTCTGCATCGGCGTGGGCTCAGTGTCTTATCAGGAGCAATTGGCCGCCCTGGCCGCCGATCTGAGCCTGTCCGATCGGGTCTCATGGGTAGGAAGCGTCTCCCAAATGCCCGCTGCCTACGCCTCCTTGGATCTGCTCTGTTCCTCCTCGCGATTTGGCGAGGGGTTCTCCAACGTTCTCGGCGAAGCGCTGGCCTGTGGCATCCTTTGTGTCGCCACAGACGTCGGTGATGCCCGACTCTTGCTGGAAAATATCGGCGAGGTTGTAGCGCCCGGCGATGCGACGGCATTGGCCGCGGCGATGCTTCGGACGATTCGATTACCCGCTCGGGAGCGAACTGAACGAATCAGGCGCGGTGTCGAGCGGATTGAAACCTTGTACCGTGAAGATGCTCTCGTCGAAAGAACGGTGCTCGCCCTGACCAGGATCGTGTGATTCCTCACGCCCTCATGCGAATCGGTGTTCGGGGATGACCGCAAAACAGAGCCAATTCCCGCCGCTTCAACACCATGATTGAGCGAACCTTTATCGGAGAGACGCTCCGCGTCGATGCGACATCTTCGCAACATGCCGGCAACACGGTAGCAAACCGACACTCTTGGTGATTGACGATGAGGATGACGCTGATAGGGTCAATGACGGTCGGATAGTGTAAGAAATCCGCTCATCGCTTATGCTGGCGCGCCTTAAAAGCCTTGACAACGGCTTGAACATAGTTAGGAGGGCGCCAGCGTCCTGGGTCGTTGCCAAGCCTGAATGATTCGGGGCGCCTTGCCTGACGTCACGAAAACCAGAACCGGTGGTCACGGCGCCTGAGGAAGACGGTAAGTGTTGACGGAACAACACCGGTGCGTCAATCACATTACGTGAGGAAAAAAATTGTCCTCCACTTTTTCCGTCCAGCGTGTGGGCACCGACATCCATCAGGAGGGACCGATCTGGGAAACGCGGGCCATGCAACTTTTCCAAGCAGGCCAATTGGCCCAAGCCGAAGCTGCCATGCGCATAGCCGTTGCGCATTCCGCCAATCCTGCCAGCGCCCTTAATAACCTTGCTTCGATTTTCGTGCAGCGGGGAAATCGAACCGCGGCCATCAAGGCCTGCCAGGTCGCGATTTCCTTGAATCCAACATTATCAGAAGCAGTTTACAACCTGGGTGTTGCTCTTTCTGGTCTAGGTCACCTTGGCCTCGCGCTTTCGGCCTTCCGACGCGTGACATATCTCGTTCCCGGCAATGCTTCCGCCTTCTATGCCATCGGCACTCTGCTGGAAAAACAGGATCGCGTCGCCGAGGCCGCGTCCGCCTTTCGCGACGCCATTACGTTGCATCCTGCAATGGCCGATCCTTACAGTGATTTGAGTGTCGCCCTGATGCGGACAGAAGATCTTCGAGAGGCGACGATGGCAGCGCATCACGCACGCGCGCTCAGCCCCGAAGATGCGCGAATATGTATTAATTCAAGCGTCGTTTTTAACCGATTTGGTCTGTTTCTGGGTCAATCCGATTTGCTCGTTGAAGCCGAGTTGGCATGCCGCAAGGCGATCGCCCTAAACCCGCAGATTGCTGAAAGTCATTGCCATCTCGGCGAGATCCTTCAGACGCGGGAGTTACGTGTCGACGCCGTCGCCGCATTTCGGGCCGCTCTCCACCGACGGAATGATTTTCCTGAAGCTGTCTCAAATCTGATTCATCAATCCCAGCATATCTGCGACTGGCGCGGTCTCGCCCGCCTTTATCGCAAGGCCATCACGTTGGCCCGATCCTCAACCGGGCGGATCAATCCCTTCAGCCTTTTGGCAATGCCCTCGACTCTTGCCGACCAGTTAGCCTGTGCCCGCCACTGGGGTAAAACTTTTGAGGTCCGTGACAAAGCAAAGTTTCACCATTATCCAAAGGTCACGCATCGCAAAATCCGCATTGGCTATCTGTCAAGTGATTTCTGTAATCATGCGACGGCATTCCTGGCCGTGGGCTTGTTCGAATGCCATGATCGTTCCCGATTTGAGATTTTCGGATATTCCTATAGCCCTGACGACAAAAGCGCGATGCGGTCCCGACTGATTGCGGCCTTCGACCATTTTGTCGAAGTCGGATTGCTGTCGCCTGCAGCGGCCGCGCGCCGCATTCATGATGATGGGATCGATATTCTAGTCGACATGAAAGGTTACACCTTTCAAGCCAGAACACGAATTCTCGCATATCGACCCGCTCCGATACAAGTGAGTTACCTGGGTTATCCTGGAACAATGGGTCAGGATTTTATCGATTACATTATTGTTGATCAGGTTATTGCACCATCAGAAGAGCAGAAATATTATAGCGAGTGTCTTGTTCATTTGCCACATTGCTATCAGCCCAATGATATCCGGCGTATGATCGCAGACCGGCAACCTTCCCGTCAAGAATGTAATCTACCGGAGCATGGTTTCGTATTTTGCTCCTTCAACAGCAGTTATAAGATCACCCCTGTCTTCTTCGCGATATGGCTCCGTCTTCTTAAAGCCGTGCCCGGTTCCGTTTTGTGGCTGCTGGAAACCAATTCCACGGCCCACGCCAATTTGCGTCGCGAAGCCGTCCGCCATGGCGTCACGCCTGATCGTTTGAGATTCGCCCCCCGCGTCGCCTTGCCAGACCATCTGGCGCGTCATTGTCACGCGGACCTGTTTCTGGACACCCTGCCTGTCAACGCCCACACCACCGCGAGTGACGCCCTTTGGGCAGGAGTTCCCGTCCTGACTTGCACCGGCGACACTTTTGCCGGGCGCGTCGCCAGCAGCCTGCTCAAGGCGATCGGTCTTCCGGAACTGGCGACAATGACGCTGGCGGACTACGAGGCCCAGGCCCTGGCTCTCGCGACTCGACCGGCCTTACTGGCCGGGATCCGGCAAAAGTTACAAGAAAACCGAGCGACCGCGCCCCTGTTCGATGTCCGTCGACTCACTACCAATATTGAACAGGCTTACAGCCGCATATGGGAGAATTGGTGCGCCGGACAACCGGCAAAGCCGATTTCGATAAAAGAATCACCACTATACGCGCTTGGAAAAGACGGCTAGGGCGCTCCTGGTCAAGCAACCATCGATGCCATGATGCGATCGGCGTTGGTGAAGGCGTGGCCGACCCTGGGCGAAGCCGAACAGCTCCGCTGATGCCGTCGTGAGCATTCGATCCAGTACGCTTTCTCCTGGACGCGAATCCCGACGCATCATCTTCGCGATAGCGTGAACGGCGGCGTGATCGTCGTGCTCTTCCCCTCTCCAGACGCCTTGGGCAATGAAAATGCTGCGGCTTGAGGAAATCAGCGCTTAGAGCCGGAAGCAAGCCGTAGCGGCCCGCAAAAACATTGGCCTCTTGCGCTGATTCAGCGCGCGCTTTCCCCTCAAATCGTGCACCAGCGCTCTCTCTTGAGGAAATCAGCGGGCAACGCCGAGTCAATCTTGAGGAAATCAGCGCCATACCCGCTAAAACGCCGATTCCGATCGTGCATCCGATGAGGAAATCAGCGCCTCGGACGTCAAGCGCGCTGCTTTCCTCAAGCCCGATCGGATCCCCCCATCGAGCCGCCACGCTGATTTTCCGAGAACGACAACCTATGAATTAATTTTACTGCGCCGTCGCATTAAAACACCACCTATGGTATAGGCGCGTCGTCTTTGGTCACATGCCTTTTTCGGATCGGGCAAGCATAAGCGCTGATTTACTCAAGCAGCGCGGCAAAACCGCTCCCTTGAACGCCAACCAACGCTGATCTTCTCAAGGCAGCCACGGTCGCGAACGCTGATTTTCTCGATATCGGTGACTCTCTCACCAGAATAACCCGCTACCGCTGAAATTCTCAAGTCGCGTCAGCCCATGATTCATGCTTACAGTAGGTACCCTTCAGGGAGCCTTTACGGCAAAATCTGTTCTGTTCGGGACCGACGATTAATGAACGCTGCCAACCCTAACCTAGCTCAGCAATTGTCGCTGGTCGGCAGCGACGAGATGAAGCGCCTGCTCGGCCCCAAGGAGCGGGGACGCGTTGATATTGCCGGTCGAGTCCTGGATGATGATTCCGATGATGTCAGTTTCCTGCATCATGGCTTCTGCAGCGTCGGTCTCCCCTTACGACGGGTCGCCCAGGATTCCCAGGAATGGGCGCGACACGACGGTCAATTCGCCTTGACCGTCCATCCTCGCAGCATCGGTCTTCCCGACGGCAGCAAGCTGATTATCGGGGTGCCCTATGGCGCCAAAGCCCGCTTGTTAACGATGTGGCTCAGCACTGAAATCAAGGACCCACGCCGTGCTGCCGGTGACAAATGGGTCGAATTCGGCCGTATCACCGATTGGCTGCGGGCCGTTGGCATCGAGGCCCGGGGCGGCCCCCGCGGCTCAATCGGCCCGACCAAGGAACAGTTGGTGCGCCTGGTCTTCGCCCAGTTCACCATGGTCGCTGCCAGCGCGGGTGATCTATGGTTCGACAGTGAAGCGTTGGTCAAAGGCTCGGTCTTCCGCGACAGCGATATCACCCTCTATCGCGATGGCAAAGCCTCGCAGATTAACTGGCCTCAAGGCGTATTGCTGACCGACAACGCTTACGACCGTTTTTCTCGCCAGTCGATCCCTATGGCGACCTCGCGGATCCGGGAAATCAGCGACAATGCCATGGCGCTCGATTTCTTTTTCTTCCTGGCCTTCAAATTGCCTCGGATTCCCCGTGCTGAAACCCGCCTGGTGACTTGGGATGAGCTACGCCGCCAGTTTGGTAACTGTGCTTCACCCAGCCAATTTCGCCGCGATCATCTGGAAAGCTTGAAAAAGGCGCTCGCCGCCTATCCCGAAGCCAATATCGAGCTCTCCAAGGACGGCAAAGGCTACATCATGCGCCGCTCGGACCCCCCGGTACCGCGCAATATCTTCATTGCCATTCCCGGCGGGGCAACGTCGCCGATCAAACCGGCGGGAACGTTATCAACTCAGAGTTCGCTGGATCTCCGTCAGCCTTTGGTGACACCCGCAGCTGTCAAAGAGGATTAAACCGTTTAAACCCCGGCTATCACTCTGCCGGATTCCCTTCCTTTACCCCTGTTACAGAGCAAGAATCGTGAGCCACAATACCGAAAGCTGATTGTTCCTGAATATCGAACCGCTGAAACGTGAAAGGTCCGCCCTGCCAGGCGGACCTCCCCCGTCGCGACGGACAAGCCGTCTTACGTGACTTCGACAATTTCACGGTAGACGGAATTTCGTCCTTTAATCAAGTGCAAACTGCCATTTGCCTTGAAAAGGCGGAGCTTTGCCCGGCGCGACCCAACAAGAAAAGGGTCGACAATGGTCATCCAGGGTCGCTTCGGGCTGTTACCTGCGGCATGGGTTACACGTGACGATCTCGGTCTCGACGAGATCGGCGTCTTAGCCTGCCTCAGTATCTATGCTGATCGTGATGGTTGGTGTTTTCCAAAACAGGCCACACTCGCCCGACATCTCAAACGTTCACGGCCCTGGATCATCAAGATCTTGAACCGGCTGGTTGACTATGGCCTGATCGAGCGGTTTCACCAGTTTAGCGCCAATGGCGCCCAACTCGCCTGCCGCTATCGGCTGCTCCGCAATCAGGACCCCACCCCCTCCTGTCACGATCAGGACGCCCCTGTTCCCGAATCAAAGGGGGAGTGTCACCCCGAGAACACAAAACAAGACCAGATTCAACATATCAACTCCCTCCCCCGAACCTCATCAAAGGTGACCGATTCCGTCACACCGTCTTCGTCCCCGGCCCAACTCCACCTCAAGTCAACAACCCAAACACTAACCCCACCCCCATCTGCGAAAACACTCGTCGCTCGAACCTGGCAGCCAACTTCTGACGACCTGACATGGGCGCAGGCTCGCTACCCCAGGGTAGCCCTTGAATATTTTACCGAGAAATTCATCAACGCCTGCCACGCCAAAGATTATCGCTATGTCGATCATTCTTCCGCCTGGAGGTTATGGCTCTCGGAAGAAAATCCGCGGCAACCGATCCTGTGCCACACATCCAAATCCAACCAATCGAGAACATCATCATCAAACCCGGCAAAGGTTATCTTTCCGTCAAAATCGACCGCTGAACGTAACCGACAGACATCTTCAGCTGTTCTTGAACGATTTTATCACCGCTATGACACTCCTGCGCCGGATGAAGCCAATGCCAAATAAACGCCAAGAACCAATCACTGTTTCGAGATCAATACAAATACCGTCAAACGCCAAAATCGTTTCCCGGAAACAGACAATCGCCTTTGCTCGATCGTGGAGTGATGAACCAACGTGGATGCTCCCAGATCTTCCTGACATTGTCATCAATGACCTTTCATCAGCCATTGTAGAAGCCAAAGAGGCCCTGCAACCGGGCAATCCTGCTGAGATACTCGGTTGTCTCAACCTGCTTGCCAACCGACTTAACCTGGACCTACCCGAGGAAAACGCGCTGGCATTCGATATCGACATCATGGCGTCATGGCCACGGGATCTATTCAAGACAGCCTTTCTTCGAATCTGGGAAACTTACACGTGGCGCCGAATGCCAACAGTTGGTGATTTTCACAAAATTATTGAAGCCAACTTGCAAGAACGACGCCAAGTCCTTTCCCGACTGGAAGATCTATCACGCAAGATAAAAACCAATCGCTTGCGCCAGAAATGGAACGAACGGGCACGGATTAATATCAATGGTCGTTAGAAGTAACCTCTGATATTATAAATCAAGCAATAGTCAATCAATGCGTGTGACCGTCGATCCCATCTCCCTATCTGGGTAGCGCAGGTTCGTGAAATGTTCTAGGTGCTAGGCTCGCCTTGGAGTAGAATCTGTGTGTTGCTGATGGGGTGAAGCGATGGCCGGACTTCTCGATTTTGTTGCCAAATTCAGCACGGAAGACGTGTGCATCGAACATCTGGCGACGCTTCGCTGGCCCGGCGGATACCTCTGTCCGAAATGTGGCGGTCGCCATGC
>JARLFX010000418.1 GCA_031296355.1 Acidobacteriaceae bacterium | reverse complement strand
TGTGCAGGTGCAGTAGACTGAAACTTAATGAATTGGCCGCCCAGAGAGCATTTTCGGATTGATCCAGCACGAGCGGCAGTGCCAGCAGTTGATGACGTGAACACCCGCGCCGCCTCGCAGTGGAGGCGAACGCTTGCAGCCGCTATCTGTTCTCTTGGCGGCATGACCTTTGGATTTGATCTGGGCGCGCTGTCCAGTTCTACTCAAGGTCTGATGCAGTCGTTCGTCCTTTCGCCTGCACTCTTTGGCTTGACCATGTCGGTTTCGCTGTGGGGTGCCGTCTGCGCATCTCTGATCGCCGGTCGCCTGGCAGACAAACTCGGCCGGCGCGGCCTTCTGTTCGTATGCGCGCTATTCCACGTGATAGCGGCTACGGGACTCGCTCTTCCCCTTTCTCTGCCGTGGGCTCTGGTCTTGGTGTTGCGCTTTTTTTCCGGGCTGGCCATCGGCAGCTTTGTTGTTGGTTGCCCACTTTATCTGGCTGAAATAGCTCCCCGTGCCCAGCGTGGCCGCTTCGTTGGCTGGTTTCAGGTGCAGATCGGCGCAGGGGTTGTTCTGGCATTTATCGCAAGCGATTTGCTGGTTCGCTTCGTCCCGGAAGCGGCAATGTGGAAGTGGTGCTTTGGCTTCGGTGCTGTTCCGTCTGTGTGCCTGGTGGCCCTGCTGCGCTGGGTTCCGGAGGAGCCACACTGGCTCGCCGGCCGAGGCCGATGGCGCGACGCTCGGTCCGCCGCCGATCTGCTTGGCCTATCCAATGAAGAATGGCCGCGAGACGGTATCACAGCCACGATTGAACTGCCTCCGCTATCCGCTCCGGAAAAATTGTTCTGCCGTAAATATCTGCGGCCTCTGTTGCTCGCGACGAGTGTCGCTCTATTCAATCAACTTTGCGGCGTGAACATCGTGCGAATCTATCTTCTGAACCTGCTGTCGAGTGCCGGCATGGGGCGTTCGATGAGTCACACGTATGCAGTGCTGATCTCGTGTTTGAATCTGGTGGCTCTTCTATTGGGCATGATGTTTGTCGACAAGCTGGGACGCAGGCCATTGCTCATTGCGGGTTCGGCTGGCATGTCGTTATGCTTGCTTGCCTTGAGCTTTGGCCTTCGTACTCATGTTCTTGCGATCTATTATCTGGTCATTATGGTTGCTTACAATACATTCTTTGCCTTTTCGCAAGGCGCGGCAGCTTGGGTGTATCTTTCCGAGCTATTTCCGTTTCCAGTACGCGGCAAAGGCCAGAGCTACGGTGCATTCGTTCACTGGGTTACAAATGCCGCGCTGATTTGGTTTTTCCCGATTCTCGACAACGCCGCACCGCAGGTGAGCTTTTGTCTGTTTGCTTTCATGATGGTTGTTCAGATTGCAATCATTCTGCGCTGGTACCCTGAAACCAAGGGAACGAGTCTTGGCGCCATTGTGCGAGTTGTCGGTGATTCAGGGGAATGACAACTTGTTCACTTGCCATGGAAGGCGAGATGAAGAGCAAAGATTGGTGAGCATATTCACACCGGGGTTATGCTGAAGCAGTCTTCCGGGAGACCACCGCTGCATACGAAGCGCACATCGCATTCGCGGCGGTAGCCCGGAAGAAATAAGAGCGACTCTCGGGAAGACGAGCAGGCTCAAGGATACAGTTTCGCCGGCACAATGTCTGGCGCTGGTTCGCCCGAGGCAACTATGAGCCTTTTGAGTTCCTCGCGGAGTTCTTCCGCGGTTTGACGATATTCCTTTCTCCCCGCAAGATTCACAAGCTCGTAGGGATCGTTACGCTGATCGTACAACTGGTACTCGTGATAGTTGGTGCTCGCAGATGCGCCTGTCGCTCCAGTCGGGTCCGCGACGCAGTATGTCCAGTCCTTTGTGCGGATGGAGCGACCGGTCATGGATTCGCTGATCTGAATGAGTTGCTGGTTCGGCCAGGCTTGCCGTGCTTCGGCGTCATGCACAAGAGGACGGAAGCTGTGACCCTTCATTGACTCGGGCACCGGAACGCCTGCCGCATCGAGAAGCGTGGGGGCAAGGTCGACAATCCCGACGATCTCCTGTATCTGCCGCGCGCTCTCAAAGCCGGGGCCGTGGATGAGCATGGGAACGCGCAACGAACTGTTGTGCGTACTTCGCTTGTACTCCTGGTTGCGCGTCATGAAGTGGCAGCCGTGATCGCTCATGAAGACGAAGATTGTGTTGTCGGCGAGGCCCTCCTCTTCAAGTACTTTGCGGAGCCTGCCGACGGAGGCGTCGATGCTTTCGCAAGCGCCGTAGTAGTCGGGAAGCTGCTGATGCCAGTCTCCAGGAAAGGCGCGTAGATCGGGAGGGACATACGCATTGATGAATCGCTCGGCCGATCCCTTGGGTCCGACCATGCGATTGAGGTCGTTCTGCTGATGCGGCTCAAGCTGCGAAATGAGCAGCAGGAACGGCTTCTCCTGCTTTTGGCGCAAAAATTTCTCGGCGCGATCGGTGAGGAAGTCGACGCGATATTCGTCCTTATAGTCAATAGGATTGTTGTCGCGGTCCCATATGGCTCCCTGATAGGGATGCGTGGAGAATTCGAGTGCGTTGGAACCTTCCCACAGATCGAGAAAACCACCGCGGTGTTCCGCGATGACCGGGCCGCGGCCGCCGCCCTCAGCGGCAGATCCCGCGGCGAGATGCCATTTGCCGATGTAGTTGGCAGTGTAGCCAGCTTTGCGCAGTTCTGTGGCGAGGGTGGGCAAGTCCTGCTTGAGGCCAAGCCCGTTGCGCCAGACGCCGGTTTCGCTGGCATAGCGGCCGGTGAGCATGACGGAGCGCGAGGGACCGCAAACAGGCTGGTTGGTGACTGCGTGGGTGAAATTGGTTCCGGCCGCGGCAAGAGCGTCGAGATTGGGCGTGCGAGTTGAACTGTTCAAGCCATTTGCGCCCACAAAGTCCCAGCGAAATTGGTCGGAGTGATAGATGACAATGTTCGGGCGACGTTTCGCGGCCATTGAATCGGACGGGGCTTGCGCGGCGTTGGGAAGGGCGGCCGCCACTCCTGCTTGTGCAGCAGCGGCGGCGGTCCCGAGGAGGAAGTTTCTTCTATTGACTTTCAAAGTGTCGCTCCTAAGTTTGTTGCATTGTGTTGGCGAGCCGATCTCAGAAATAGTACTTCATACTCAACTGAATCTCGCGCGGATCGTTCGGGTTGTCACGAGTTGCACTGATCGAAGCGAAGGTGTTCGGCGTGGTGAAATTCAGACTGCCGGGCTGGCCGAAGTTCGGCGTATTGGTCAGGTTGAAGACCTCTGCGCGAAACTCAAAGTGCGTTTCCGCGACGGCGGGAAACTGACGGAAGAGCGACAGGTTCAAACCGTGATAGGCGGGCCCGGTCACCTGCGAAGGACTTCCACCTAGATTTGCCGTAGTGGCGGATGTAGCTGTTGCCGCCGCTGGATTGGCAAACGCTGATGGGTTGAGGAACTGTTTTGCGTTGTGACTTCCCGAATAAGGATTCTGTCCGGCAACCATCAAGGCGTTGCAGCCCAGGCCCGCAGCATTGGTAGTGGTGCAGGCGACCGTAAACGGCTGTCCGTCCTGTGTGGTGAGAATCCAATTGGTTGACCAACCACCGGCGAGCCACGAAGCGGGCCCCGCGGTAAGCCAGCGTTGATTTTTGCCGAAGGGAAGCTGGTAACTGCCGCTGACGTGGACGATGCGCCTCACGTGAATATCGCAAAGCCCGTAGTCGGCGCGGATTCCCATTCCGGCTACATAGGGAGAGCGATAACTACCGACGCCATTGTCAAGCATGTCGCGGCTATCGCCCAGGCACTTGGACAAGGTGAAGTTGGCCAGCAAGCTAAATCCATGGCTGTAGCGATGCTCGCCATTGAGTTGGAGGCCGTTGTAGTTGGACTCACCGGAGCGTGCGATGAAGGTGCCGCCGGTGGCGAAGTCCGGGAAGAATGAGTTTGTCTTTACG
>JARLFX010000417.1 GCA_031296355.1 Acidobacteriaceae bacterium | reverse complement strand
CCGGGGATGGAATCGAGGCCCGCGTCGCGCAGGCGGATGATGGTGTCGCGCAGGGTGATGCCGGAGTATTTGGCGATGGCGAGAATTTCGGAAGCAGTCAAACAGTGCAGCCAGATTTTTGGGAAACGCTGCTTGATGCCGCTGAAGAGGCGCTCGAACCAGTCGATCTTGAGGTCTGGATGGATGCCGCCCTGCATGAGCACGCCGGTGCCACCCATCTCGACAGTTTCGGCGATCTTTTCGTAGATCTTCTCGAAGTCGAGGATGTATCCCTCTTCTGAGCGGGGTCCCTTGAGCGGGCGATAGAAGGCGCAGAAGGTGCAGTACTCGGTGCAGAAGTTAGTGTAGTTGATATTCCGATCGATGATGTAGGAAACCACGCCTTCGGGGTGAAGGCGGCGGCGTACGGCATCTGCCTCGAACCCAAGGCCGATGAGGTCGGAGGAGTGGAAATGGTCGAGTGCCTGTTGGTGAGTCAGCGACATAGTTTGATTTTACCTATTCGGCGGTGGAGAGGAGTTTTTGGGATTCGGCCCGGCTCATTTGCGGACGGGCTTGCGGAAGAGGAAGAGTCCGCGGGTAAGCAGCGGACGGCCCTGAGTACGCGCCAGGTTCGAGGCGGTGGAGACCCCGCTGAACAGAACGAAGAAATCGAGAAATGCTCGAAAGAAGCCTTTTTTGCCGCTAGTAGCCATCGGGGGAAGAACCTCATGAAACGAACATCCGCACTTGCATCTTATTTGAGATGCAAGTGCGGATGCAGGATACATTATCGACGGCAGATTCCTCAGAGAGCGTAACGCTTCTGGTGCCAGACCCAGGCGGTACGCACGATGTCGTCGAGTTCGGTGTAGCGGGGTTGCCAAGCGAGTTCGCGAATAGCCTTGGCAGAGCTGGCGACCAGAACGGCGGGATCACCGGGGCGGCGAGGGCAATTCTGGACTGGAATGGGATGGCCTGTGACGCGCCGGGCCGATTCAATGACTTCGCGGACGCTGAAGCCCTTGCCATTGCCGAGGTTGTAGATAAGAGGAGAAAAGACGGCTTCGGCGGACGGCGGAGCTTTTTCAAGAGCGCCAAGGGCGAGCAGGTGCGCGTCGGCGAGGTCGGATACATGGATGTAGTCGCGGATGCAGGTGCCGTCGGGGGTGGGGTAGTCATCGCCAAAGATTTTGATGGAGTCGCGGCGGCCAAGGGCGACATCGAGGACCAGGGGAATGAGGTGGGACTCCGGGTTGTGCGCTTCGCCACGGGTGATAACGCCCGAGGGCGACTCAGGGGCTCCGGCCACATTGAAGTAGCGCAGGGCGGCGTAACGGAGGCCGTGAATGCGGTTGAGCCAGGCGAGCATCTCCTCGACCAAGAGCTTGGACTGGCCGTAAGGATTGGTGGGAAGGAGTTTGGCATCTTCCTGAATCGGAACGGTTTCTGGCTCTCCGTAGACGGCGGCGGTGGAGGAAAAGACCAGCCGGCGCGGGCCGTGGGCGATCATTGCCTCAAGCAGGGAGAGGGTAGCGGCGGTGTTGTTGCGGAAGAAAGATTCCGGATAGACCATGGACTCGCCGGCCTCGATGAGGGCGGCAAAGTGTAGGACGCCGTCGAAGGGTGCTCCTTGATCGTGGGCAGTGATGAAAAGGTTTTCAAGCGCGGCACGGTCAGCGACTTCCCCTTGAACAAAGTCGACGCCTGAGGGAAGCAGATCGCGCCGTCCGTGGCTAAGATTGTCAAATACAACGGCCTGGTTTCCCTTTTCGACAAGCAGGCCCGCAACAGTACCACCTATGTACCCGGCTCCACCGGTAACTAAGATCTTCACAAAAAATCACTGTCCTTTCGTGAACAGATTCGATACCCTTGAAGTCTAATACAATAGGGCATGGCGGGAAGGATAGGAAATTTCCGGCCAAAAGACCCCCAGGGCCGGCGACCTGCTGCCCAAAGATGAATTGCAGTTCCTCAATTCTGCCGGGTATGCGGTATTTCCGGCGCATAATTTTAAAACGCGGGCAGCGAACCGGCTGCTGAAAGGCAAGGAAGTGCGCGTTTTTTCGGATGCCTTGGATCGAAAGCGGAGAGCTGAAATGTCCAAGGTCTGTTCCGTAGGAGATCCGAATCGCACCACAGGTTCTGCACTGTGGCTCCGCAACCATTGCATTTCTATCCTTAAGCCATTCGCACCCTGCACAAGGAGTACCGGGCTCCTGTTACGCACGAGTGCGTGCCGGAAGAATGAGCCGGGACTTGCGACCAGATGCGGCAACATGTACGCAGGTAAGCTGCATCCAAGCATTCATACCGGGCACCCAGTTTGGAATGACACAAGCCGGTTTGGCTTTGAACAAATCTTGATGTTTGAGCGGCGTGCTGGAGCAAGAATGGCGATAAACGGTTGTGGACTGCATGACATAGCAAGAGGCGCATGCTCAAGCCGTGTTTTCCCGGCAGAGCGATTCTTGGATCGTATCGATAAATGCAAGCGAGGACCACACAGATGCCGGTGACCTATACGCCAGGCAGGACGAACTTCGGCCCGCTACCGGAGCCTGAACGGAGTACGGCTTCATTTATCACAAGCACGGTGGTGAATGGAGCGATTCTTGGTTTGGTCCTTTATGTGGGCGCAACGGCCAGGCACGTACTGGAACAGCACAAGTACGAGTTTACTGAGTTGGTGGTTCCGATGACTCCCCCGCCGGAGCCGAAGGTGAAGGTGCCTCCTCCGCCCAAGATGCCCCCCCCGCCAGAGATGCCGAAGGTGCAGATGGAAGCGCCGAAGATCGAGCTGCCGAAGCCGAAGCCTGAGCCGAAGCCGGTTCAGATGGAAGCCAAGCTGGCGCTGCCGGTAGTGAAGATCGCGGCCAAGCCTGCGGTGATTCTGGCTCCTCAGCCCAAGGCTGCGCTGACAGCGGCGATGCCGGCGCAGGACAACCGGATGAAGCCGTCGACGGCGCCGGTGCACCTGGGACAGACGTTTGGCGTGACGCCGAACCCGAACGCCACACGGCCGGCAACGATTGCGGCCATCGGTAACCCGTACGGCGGGATGCAGGGACCGTCGGTTGCGCCCCATGGCGTGGTGGGATCGACGGGGATAGGTAATGGTCTGAAGTCAGGCTCGAATGCCGGCATGGTTGGCAAGGTGGCGTCGGCGGGGATTCCTGGCTCGGCCGG
>JARLFX010000416.1 GCA_031296355.1 Acidobacteriaceae bacterium | reverse complement strand
CCAAAACCCCAAAACCCCAAAACCCCAAAACCCCAAAACCCCGCACGCCACTGCGGTGCAGCACGTATGCACAATAATGTCTGTGTGAATGATTCAACTTAGTTAGGCTTCTTAAAGTAAACGAGGACGCTAGTCATGTTGTCGCAGCCCAGTCCTCCTATAGGCGGTGTTACCCTAATCATGCACATACCCTTCGCCTCTATATCGGGCGCTATTATCTTATCAAGCATGGATTCGAGGATCTTGGAGAGGTGGAAAGGCTTGTCCTGCTTGAAGCCGGACTTCTTGAGCTGATCGCCGACGTAGTCAATCGCCTCCTGCGAGGTCAGGCAGTCCCACACTCCGTCGCACCCGATGAGCAAGAACTCGGTCTCGTTCGCTATCTTCTCCACCTTCACGTCCGGCATCGCGGTTATTATCTGGTCCTCCGGCTTCAGCTTCTTGTTCTGCTTGTAGTCCATATCGCCCAGCGAACGCGAGAGGTTGAGCACTCCGTTGACTCTGTTATCCTCAACGTACCCGCCCGCCTGCTCTATGCGTCTTTTCTCCAACTCCAGATCCGGCTTGTGGTCTTCCGACATATTGATGGCGATGCCGTTCTTGGAGAGCACCGCGCGCGAGTCGCCCGAGTTCGCCACATAGATCTCGGTCTTGGTGATGAGGGCCACGCAGGCAGTGCAGCCCACGAAGCTCGCCAGGTCCGCCGATTCCGGCTGTCCAAACACTGGACTCTTGCTTGGTATAGCAGCGTTGATTTCGTCGAGCTCCTTCTTGCCCTCGGGCGTCAGCAGGCTCCTGTCAAACCCCAGGAAACTGTCGATCAATGCCTGTTTGTAGTTGCGGGCCTTGAAGGCGGGCGAGTTCCTGACCAGCGTGGGCATGTGCTTCTCCGCGTACAGCGCCACCTGTTGTCCTATTCGAGGGTCGCCTCAAAACATGTACCTCCGTGCCCGTCGAAGACGCTGAACAGCGCGACATCGTCCCCGATATCAAGGAGCGTAATGTGAGCGTCCTCCATGCCCTTTCGCCAGCCCTGCATTCCGCACGCGCCGAATCTTATCTACGACGGGTTCACGATGCGATATTACCCGAGCGTTTTCGCCGTCAGTAGAGTCCTTGGTGGTTATTGGACTGCTTAGATACTCCCCCATTATTTTATCTATGTTTATCTTATCGCCATTTACACTATTATACGTGGGCCTGTGCGCTACCTGGCTGCTACACCTTCGCTAGCCATTGGGGTTTTGGGGTTTTGGGGTTTTGGGGTTTTGGGGTTTTGG
>JARLFX010000067.1 GCA_031296355.1 Acidobacteriaceae bacterium | reverse complement strand
TCGGGAGACTCCTCGCTCACTGAATTCTTTGGCGCAGGTTCACCAGCAGTCACTCCGCTCGCCGCTGCCGCAGTGAACGGCACTCAAGGTACAACCCCATGAGAAACTCCATACCCACTCCTGTCCACGCTACCGCTATTCATCGTTTTCGTGCGGATTACCCTGCGCAGGCGTTTATGAAAACTCTCTAGCACCTATTCAAGGCCGACTTCTCTTTCGTGGCTTTTCTTCCGGTCCCTGTCTTGTTCTCTTTCATGTCCAACCTGCCCCCTAGCCGGATGCTGCATTGTGGCAGTCTTCGTCATCCGCGCTGCTGCCAACTGGAGCAGCTTTGCCAACTCAGCCCCTTTACCGGCCATAGGGGCGACCGTATAAGTCACCGTGCCGTCAGCAGCACGGGCAATATCAAAGTAGAAGATGCCCTTAATATTGGTCCTGCGGACTTCACCTATTTGCAGATTGCCGTGAAGATCGTTGACAAGACCGCGTCCCCGCACAAGCCCGAAGATGCCACCCATCAGGACATAAGCCGCATCTCGATCTGCAAGCTTAAAATGAGTATCCGGCTGGTTCGCAACCTGGGCATGTAGTTCTAAAAGCTGTTTGGCCATCATTCCGAACCTGTCCACCTTCATCTGCTCCGCAAAGACGATCTGCTGCATTTTGGCCTCGGTGAACTGGATGTAGACGCCATTGCGAGCCGCAGCACGGGCGACTTGCTCTTTCCACACCTCTGGGCCAGATGCATTGATCAAGGAACCGTATTTCTTTACCGCCATTTCAAGTCCCAGAACCATGGCAGCTTCGTCAGTTGTCAGGACGGAGATTGCCTTTCCGCGATCGACAAGAGCCAGTTTTCCTCCGACCGTGTAATGCACATCACCGCTACGCCGGTTGATCGTCCAGCGCGTCGCGGCGATGATTCTGGCGATCTGCTCGTTCCGCTGGAGTTCACGTAGACGGTCGTTGGTCAGCTCCGTCCACTCAGATTCGTCCGATGGCCCTCCAGCAGATAAATGCACTACGTTCCGCTCGGAATCGATCACCCTGTCCAGCTTGTTGATGTTCCGCTGGTCCTGGTACCGCCAGCCGCGAAGCTGCGCGACAGCGGCTTTATCCCCGGTCTCAGCTTTGCCCATAACCCATTGTTGATAGGTAAGCCCCTGAAGCTTCAGGCGTTCACGCAGGGCTTCGACTCGTAATAGACGTTGTTGGACGACATGTTCGGCAACCGTCCGGGAGAGTTGCGCCCGCTTCACCGGCCAGGGAAGCTCTTGTGCGCGTATCTGCTTCTTGGCCAGCTTTAATTGGTCGGAGAGTTCCGTCCGCCGCTTGCGTACATCCATCGTGTACGCTTTTTGCTGTTCGCGGCAGCCGGTCCGGTAGACGGCGAATTGATGTTTGAGCTCCTGCCTCGCATGTTCGCGTTCCTCCCGGCGCTGCGTCCGCTTTTCAGGATCGCGCGCTGCGTGCTGTTCGTGTCTTTCTGATCGCCCGGCTGTTGCCCGATCTTCAAGGCTCGCCTCCTGCCACGGTCCCAGCTTTCTCTCTGTCTCCGCACGGTTCAGCTTTCCTGCAAAAGCTCGCCGGAAGACGTCGGATGCTTTCACCCGAATGCCTGAGTCGATGGTCTGAACGGTATACCCGCCTTGTTCTCCTTGGTGCATTTCCAAACCATACCGGTGCAGCATGGCGTGGACATCGGACCATGAGACAGTATGCCGGGCAAGCAGCATCTGGAGGTCAGCAGCAGGCTTCCCCTTGACGTAAGCCTGAAGGCTTTCTGTGTCCTGGTAATGCTCCAGTTCCGCGGCTTTGCCGCGCGCCTGCCTCTCGCGAACGCTCAGCTCACGCATCTCCTGCCGCGTGTTCTTGACGGCGATGCCGCGCTCCTTATCCCAGCGATAGTTTCCAACTGCCTCCATCCATCCCTGCTCGTGCTCCAACTCACGCATCGCCTTGTCGAGCGTAAACATGTCGTAGTAGGGGGTATGCGCCCGGTATGTCTCCGGATGGACCTTGTTGACCATGATGTGAATGTGGAAGTGCGCCTTATCGTTATGAGCAACAATCAGGTATTGATGTTCGGAGAATCCGAGGTCCCGCAGCGTCCGCATCGCAGCGGTCTGCCACTGTTCCCTTGTCGGATATTCACCGGGATGCCAGGTGATCTGAAAGTGGTACACCGGGTCTTTACAGAGCGGGTTATGAGCGGCAATTCCGGCCATCTCCAGATGCGCGGTTTCGAGCGAGGCGAGGTTGTCCGACAGGATCATCTCGCCTCGAAACATCTCTTTCCCGGTCTCAGGATCACGCTCTTTAGTCAGATAGTCTTTCAGCCTCTTGAAACTGGTCCCCTTGTCGCGTCGGCCATTGGAGATGGGAGCCAGCATCTACGCCTCCCGCTCGTCAGCCTGAACACGCTTGATCTCAGCAAGAATTGCGTTGAGAACAGCATTGAGTTGATGCCGCGTCTCCGGCAGTCCTGGTTGATCCTTGATCTGTTGCAGGCAATACTTCTGCAATCCGCCCAGACGTCCCAGTTCACCCATCGCCTTGAGGCTGACCTTCGAATGGATGCGCTTCCCCAGAGCGCACCTTCGCAGAAATTCGCTCATCGTGAGACCCGCACGGTCAGCGAGGCTTTCAATCTTTGCTTTTTCTTCTGGAAGCAACTTCACCAGAAAACCTCGTCGCAGTTCCACCTTCCTAGGCCGTGCCATCAGCACGTCTCCCTTGGGGTCTCGGGGCGGAGCCATGAGCAAGTTGCGCAAGGTCCACACGAGTAGCCGAAGGCGGATTGCGTGGGCCTGGTGGAGGTACGGAAACGATCGGAGGGAGTTTTCGTATATACAGCGCATGACTTGCCCTCCGTCCTAACGAGTTGTGCGTTGTGCCTCATCGCAATGTGCTGTACTATACGTTTATTAGATGTGTTATGTCTACTTTGGCACGATGCATCTGGAAACCGCAACACCGGCGCTACGCTGCCTGGAGAAAGGAGAAATTAGCCTGTGGTAGGAAAACAAGCAATCGTGATATGCCCAAAACCAGTACAGCCATCAGTGCGCGGCTGGGGCAGATGCGTGAGGCGTGTTCAAGGGAATGGGATGGATGCGATATCGAAGGGAATCACCCTGAAATCGGACCGGCATCACGATGGCAGAGACTGCAGATTCATTCAGACAGAAATGGGCACCAACCTCTCTGCCAACATTTCAACTCTAAAAATCGCGGAGTAGGTCAAAATCTGCCGCAAACGCGTAACGGAAAGTTGTAGATGAGTACCTCGTAAGGAGTAACGCGCTATGGGTAGAAATCCGGCAGATGCAATACAGCCCGAAACCGTTGAGGCAATCAGGACGCAGCTGAAAAATCTGCTGGAGATGCAGCCACAACGTAAGCTCACACGAAGAAATACGGTTGAGGCGTTATCTCCTGAAATCGATGCGTTGCTAGAACGCGGTTTTACGATGGCGGAGATAGCAGATCGGTTCAAACAGGCAGGGGTGCCACTCTCTGCCGGAACCTTACGCGCCTACAGATCGCGGAGCAAATCAAAACGCAAGAAAGCTGGAACGCACAAAGCGGCTAAATCACAAGATGGCGCAGCATCTGCGCAAGCCAGCAATGACAGAGGAATGCCAGGTCGGACGGATCATAGTGCAATCGCAACGCAGCAGCGTAATGGGGTGGCCGATGCGGTGGCGCAACTGCAAGCGAAAAAAGATGCTATTCGTGCGCTGCCCAAAAGAGGGTCTTTCGTGATTGTGAAAGATACACCGGATATTTAACGGTATTGGCGCGTAGCGAGAAAATCCGTGAGATTCATCTATAGCGCAAGTATGCGCGCAGGAATGCAATTAGACTGTCATTCAAGACATATATAGTCGGATAGATTAAATATCAGTCTGATCTGCTATGACACCTTTCTACGGTACGGCAAAACCTTCCGCTCGCGCTGTTTTGCTTCTAGAAAGTCCGCCCAATCCTGCATCATCTTGGCGCGCGGCTTCAGGTGTAGCGCATGGTTGTAAGCGGCGCTTACAGCATTTCGCGGCGCATGGGCAAGCTGTAGTTCAATGTGCTCGTGTGCATATCCCTGTTCATGCAAGATGGTAGAGGCCAGCCCACGAAAACCATGACCGGTCATCCGGCCTTTGTAGCCCATACGCTTTAGCGCCAGCAAAATTGTGTTATTAGACATCGGCTTACTGGCGTCACGGTCGCCGGGAAAGAGAAATTCACCGCTCCCTGTCAGGGTCTGCAACATCTCCAGCACTTCTAATGCTTGTGTCGCCAGCGGCACAATATGCGGAGTGCTCATCTTCATGCGTTCAGCGGGTATGTCCCAGCGCGCCGCTTTCAGGTCGATCTCGGACCATTTCGCCCCTATCAGTTCACTGGTGCGAACAAAAGTCATAGCCATGAACTTCATCGCCAACCGGGTCACGTGCGTGCCTCGATATACCTCGATGGCTTTCAATAGATCGGGTAGTTCTTTGGCATCAATGCGAGCAAGATTGATTTTTTTAGTTGGCCTCAGAATGTCGGCGGGCCGGAAATCGGCAGCTGGATTCCGTTTTGCGTAGCCGTTAGCAATGGCATAACGAAAAATTTGCCCCATGGTCTCAAGGGCTCGTTTGGCAAGATCTGGCGCACGCCGCTCAATCACTTTGACCACAGTCACCAATTCAGGCGCTTCGATCTCTGTGATGGCGCGCATGCCTAGGAGTGGAAGAATATTCGCCTCCATACGCCTCCGAGTAGCGTCCACATGTTGTGGGCTTTTCTCTGCCTGCCAGTGATCAAGCCATCGCTCTGCGATAATTCTGAAAGATCCTTCGGCTGATGATTTGAGTGCAGCTTTATCGGCTTTCCGCTGCTCCATTGGGTCAATGCCTGCCGCCAGTACCCTGCGGGCTTCGGCGTGACGCTCTCTGGCTTCTGCTAGTGGCACATCCGGATACTGTCCCAAGGACATGAGCTTTTCCTTGCCACCATG
This sequence comes from Acidobacteriaceae bacterium, assembly GCA_031296355.1. Next base: position 15,991 of record JARLFX010000067.1, on the reverse strand, counting down.
CCGGTACTTCCATCTCCAGAGCTTCCCACCCGTGGGGGTGACGAATAGAAACATCCCTTTTCCATCACTCAGCCGGTAGGCCTTCTCTTGCGGTTTAGCCTTCTTGATTCCCGTGTCCGTTAGAGCCATACCCTCTCCAGATGCAGCATTTTCTGGAAATCCTCCAAGCCGAAACAAAATGAAATCCGCATGGCTATTGGGGGCTGAGGGCGTTTTTATCAAAATACCCCCAAGCCGCGAAGCTCATACCCCCAGGAATACCCCCGGAAACATCTGGCTTCCATAGTACATCGCTGGATGCCAATGACCCAATTTATGCCTATGGATATTGGGTTTTATGGAATTTATTGGATTTCTCTGGATGGTGTGGGAAGAGGTTTTGGTGGGCAGCGAGGGATTCGAACCCCCGACATCCTCGGTGTAAACGAGGCGCTCTAACCAACTGAGCTAGCCGCCCATATTGCAGCCTGTTTCCAGTCTATCGGCCATCCGCCGTACTTGCAATCTCGCCGCCGTCTCTCCATCACACGCGCATTCCACACGGCATTGATAGACTGCTCTAGGTGCCCAGCCTTCTCATCAATGCTGACGATTTCGGCCTCACCCCCGGCGTCAATCGCGCCATCGCAGAACTGCACGATGCCGGCTGCCTCCGCTCCACCACGCTCATGGCCACAGGCTCTGCGTTTGACGATGCCGTCGCGCTCGCCCTTGCCCGCCCTCTCCTCGGCGTCGGCTGCCACATCGTTTTGACGGATGGTCTCCCCGTCCTCCCTCCCGCCGAGATTCCTTCGCTCCTCGGCGAAGACGGCATTCACTTCCGCCCCACGCTCGGCGTCTTCGTGCGCGATCTGATGCTGGGCCGCCTCAACGAACTTGAGATTGAGCGCGAAGCCACCGCGCAGATGCGCAAGCTGCAAACCGCAGGCATCCGCGTCACCCACTTTGACTCGCACAAGCACGCGCACCTCTTCCCTGCCATCGTGCGGCCGCTCGCCCGTGCAGCCCATGCCTGTGGCGTCCCTGCACTGCGCAATCCCTTCGAACCCGCGTGGAGCATCGCCGTCGGCGGCAGCCTCATCCGCAAGTTGCAGCTCCGCGCACTGCAGCGCCTGCACGATCCCTTCTTCGCCCAGTTTGATTCCCTGGCCACGCCAGACGGCACCCTGGGCGTCTCCGCCACCGGCAATCTCGACGCAACCAGCCTCCAGCATCTGCTTCACAACATGCCCGAAGGCGTCTGGGAGCTGGTCTGCCATCCCGGTTACAACGATGCGGACCTCGACCGCATCACCACGCGCCTGCGCACCCACCGCCAGGTGGAATACGCTGCACTCTTGCAGCAGATTCCCCTCGCATTGCGAATCAATCCTGAGCTCCGGCTCATCTCATACACTGGCATCCTGCCCAGCGCGAACGAGGCTCTATGAAGATCGGTATCACATGCTATCCAACCTACGGCGGTAGCGGCGTCGTCGCCACGGAGCTCGGCATCGAACTGGCCGAGCGCGGCCACGAAGTTCACTTCATCACTTACTCGCAGCCCTTTCGCCTCACCGGCCGCGAAAAGAACATCTACTACCACGAAGTCCCCGTCTCCAACTATCCCCTCTTTGAATTCCCGCCCTACGATCTCGCGCTCGCCTCGCGCATGGCCGAGGTCGCCGAGCTGCACCAGCTCGATCTGCTCCATGTGCACTACGCCATTCCCCACTCCGTCAGCGCCCTGCTCGCCCGGCAGATGCTCGCATCCCGCGGCCTGCGCCTTCCCTTCATCACCACGCTGCACGGCACAGACATCACCCTCGTCGGCCTTGACCGCTCCTATCTGCCCATCACGCGCCTCGGCATTGAGCAGAGCGACGGCGTCACCTCCATCTCCGCCTATCTCAAGGAGCGCACGGTAGAAGACTTCGGCATCACCCGCGAGATTGAGATCATCCGCAACTTCGTGAACTGCGATTTCTACGTGCGCCGTGCAGACTCCGTCGCCGCCCTGCGTCCGCGCTATGCTGCCGACAACGAAAAGCTCCTCGTGCATCTCTCCAACTTCCGCCCCGTCAAGCGCGTGCCCGATGTCATCCGCGTCTTCGCCCGCGTTGCCGAAAAAATGCCGGCCCGCCTCATGATGATCGGCGACGGCCCTGACCGTTCCGAAGCCGAGTGGCTCGCCAAGCGCCTCGGCGTACTCGACCGCACACACTTCCTCGGCAAGCAGGATGCAGTGAATGAGCTGCTCCCTCTCGCCGACCTCATGCTCATGCCCAGCGAACTGGAATCCTTCGGCCTCGCCGCGCTCGAAGCCATGGCCTGCGAAGTCCCCTCCATCGCCACCAACGTTGGCGGCGTCCCCGAGCTCATTGAGCACGGCCATAACGGCCTGCTCTTCAACGTAGGCGATGTATCTGCCATGTCAGCCGCCGCCATCGATCTGCTCTTAGACAGCGCGAAGCTGCAGGCCATGGCCCAGGCCGCCCGCAAAACCGCCCAGGCGCAGTTCTGCTCCTCCCGCGTCATTCCCCAGTATGAGCAGTTTTACCAGCGCGTCATCCGTCAGCCCGTGATGCGCGCACCGTCACTCTAGCGTTCCGTCTCGCTCGCTTGCGTCCGCACCGGCTGCGGCCACGTCGTCTCTGACAGCAGCGGCAACCACATCGCGATGTGCGTCCCCCGGCCCGGCCGGCTGCTGATCTCGATCCGTGCGCATGGTCCCTGCGAACTCGCGCGCGCATCAGAACCATTCCCCATGCCATACAGCATCTCCACCCGCTCGCGCACATTGCGCAACCCAATGCCGTTGCCGCGCCGCCCCGGCAGCCCCGCTCGGTTGTCGCGCTCCGGCGTCATGCCCACGCCGTCGTCTTCCACCTCCAACACCAGCATCTCGCCCTCCACGCGACTGCGCAGCGTGATGGTCCCCCCGCTGATGCGTGGCTCCAGTCCATGCTTGATGCTGTTTTCGATCAGCGGTTGCAGCAGCATGCTCGGCACGATCATCGGCAGAGACTCCGGCGCAATCTCCTTCACCACCTTCAGCTTTTCGCCAAACCTCACCACCTCGATCGCCAGATAGTCCTCCGTGAATGCCAGCTCTTCGCTGAACGGCACAAACGCCTCGCGATGCTTCAGCAGCGTCCGCAGAATATTCGCCAGCTTCACGATCATCTCCCGCGCCAGCTCCGGCTTGAAGCGCACCAGCGATGCAATCGAATTCAGCGTGTTGAACAAAAAATGCGGATTGATCTGCCGCTGCAGCGCATCCAGCCGCGCATCCAGCAGCAGCCGCTCCTGCTCCTTTAGCTTCCGCTCAATGCGGATGGCGTGCCATATCTTCAGCGGGATGCCCACCACCACCGGCGAACACAGGCAGATCGCCAGCTCAATGGGCCACGCAGCCGAGTACAGCGCAAAATACCGCCGCGGATACACAATCCCGATCAGACTCACCACAAAGCTCAGCCCCGTGATCAGCACCAGCAGAAAGATCTGCCGGTCCAGCTGCGGTTGCCGCAGGTTGCGCCGCACCCATCGGTAAATACTCAGATCGATCAGCGGCGAGAACGACCAGATATCTTCCATCGCCGCAAAGTGCCGGAACGTTCCTGCGATGGCCGCCACCGCAAGGTTTACCGCCGGCGCAAGATATTCATGGTGCCGCACCGCGGGGACTGCCAGCGCCAGTCCGCCCAGCATGCCCCACCATGGCCCAGTCAGTAATCCCAGCAGCACCGTCGCTTCAAACGACAGGTCAGCCGCCAGAAAGTTCGGCACACTCACCCGCACCCACACACCCAGCGTCAGCGGAACGCACACCCACGCCAGGAACTTGAAGCTCTCTGCCGGCGTGCGCCGTGCCGAGAGCAGCAGATCCTTGAACGTCTCCGAACGCGCCAGCGCGCTGGAAACAGCCGCGGCCACGCCCAGCTTGACGAGCAGCGTGATGAGAATGAGTTTGGGCTCGATCACGTCTCTACTTTACGCTGCCCTTGCCACCCTGCGCATCACAAAGCTGCGCACCACAAACTTCAAACATTGTCATTCTGAGCGCAGCGAAGAATCTGCTTCTCGTCTTGCCTGCGCCATCACCCTACCGGTACCGGTGCCGTATCTTCAGCACTGTGCTGAACACCCCGGTTTCGTCGCGCGCCGCCACCACTGACACGTTATCCGTCAGGTTCAACTGCAACTGGATCAGTTGCTCCGCCGTCTGGTTCACATTGGTTGCATAGGTCACAGTCAGGTTGCGCGAAAGCTGCTGCTCCACCGTGATGCGCGCAGACGATGTGCCCAGCGTACCCACGAACGACGGGTCGATCTTCACGCTCCCAACGCCGAAGAGCTTTTCCACCCGATTGCTCACCGTCGCATTCAGCGCCCCGCCCAGCAGTGCGCTGGTCGTCGGGTCCACGCCCTGCGCCGTCTGCTGCTGGTTGTAGATCTGCGCCTCTTCCTGCGTGCGCCCCAGCGCCAGCAGCGCAAAAATGTCCGTCTCTGAGAGCGGCGGTTCCGAGCGGTACGTCGGCTTCAGGTTGCTCGATGTTCCATGCACGCCCACCGTCACGTCGTAGTTCTCCACCCGCGTCGTCGCGTCCACATCGATCTGCGGATCAATGCGCACAGGATTGGTGAAATAAATATTCCCGCGCTGCAACTCGTACGTCTGCCCCGCAAACTTTGCGCTGCCGTCCGTCACCGTGATCCGGCCCAGCACCGTAGGCACTGAGATCGTGCCGCCGATATTCAGGTCCACCATACCCGCCAGCTTCGCATACGAATTCTGGAAGTCCAGTTGCGGCGACGAAGTCACGTGCACATCCAGCCGGATGTGGCTCGAAGGCGCATTCGGATCGGGCGGCGTGGGCAGCGTAGCCGGTCCGGCAAACGCAGCGAAATCAAAATCCGGCCCAATGCCGAACCGCGTGATCAGGATATTGCCGCTTAGCAATGCGCTCGATGTAGACCCCTGCAACCGCAGGCTTGCATTCGCCGTCGAGCTCAGCCCCAGATAGCGCACCCGCACCGTATCGCCGGTCGCCGTCAGGTCAGCAAAGAACCCGTTTTTGTACGTCATGAACCCGCCGATCTTCAGCTGCCCGCCGCCCGTCATCGCCGTCAGCGTTTGCACCTGCAGCCGGTTCTCGGTGAAGACCAGCGTCCCGTTCATCTGGCTCAACCCGTTCGGCACATCTTCCAGCGCCACCGCCACATCGTGGAACTGCACCTTCCCGCTCAGGCTCGGCGCGCTCACCGTACCACCGGCGGTCATCGAAAGATCCACCCGCCCGCTGGAGATAATGTCCGGGTCCACCGTCTGCGCCAGCTTCATGTTCACGTTGCCTTCAGCGCGCATGCGCAGCCGTCCCGGCGTGCCGCCAGTATTGAAGATCTGCGCTGACCCCGTCGCCTTCAGGTCAGTATCTGCACCCGTAATGTGTGCCTGGTCGATCTTCAGCAGCCCATTCTCCAGGCTTGCGCGGATCGGTTGCGGAGCCTGTAATTCAATGCCCGACAAATTCACATCGAACTGGCTGAGCTCCGCCGTTCCATTCAACTGTTGCGGCGTCGCCAGCGGCCCGCTCAGCGTCACCGTGCCACCAATGGACGAGTGCCCCGTGATCCCCTTCGGCGCATACAGCCGCAGCAGGTTCTCGATATTGACCGACGACATCTCCAGCTTCGCTTCCGTCGGATAGTTCCCCGTCAGCTCCGTCTTGCCACCCAGGTAGAGCCGCCCGCTGCTCTGCTCCGAGTTTGCCGCGAACAGCACCGTGCTCCCCTGGCTATGCGCCTCTGCTGTCAGCGAGCCCATCGCCGCACCGTCCAGCGTCAGGTTCGTCAGATGCACTGTGGCGTGCAGTCCCGGCTGTTGCAGCGTTCCATCCGCATCCGCCAGCAGCGTCAGGTTGCCGTCCACCGCATACTTCGCCGTCGCAATCGTCTGGAATTGCGCCAGCTTCAGGTCATTTGCCTGCACATGCGCCCGCAGATGCTCGCTCTTCAGGTCATAATCGCCTGCACCCGTGATCTGCGCCCCATGCATCAGCAGCGCAGCCCGTGTCACACGGATGTCCTGCCCCGCCGCGCTCAGCGCAAACTCCGCCCGCTGATACGGCTCGCCATACAGCACGCCGTTGGTCAGCAGCACACTCCCGTTGCCATCCAGATTGCCCAGCGTCCCGGTCACATGCGCATGCATCTGTACCTTGCCGCTGAGTGGTACCTCCATGCCGATCACGTCCAGCAGATCCGGCGCCTGTGCCTGCGGCATATCCAGCGTCGCGTCCACCACGGTCGCATCGTCCCAGTTGTAATCCACCACGCCATGCCGCCCCACCACGCGGTGCGGCAGCGCCTTGCCCGTCGCAGACAGCGTCACCGTCCCGCGCTTCACCGTAGAACTCGTGATCTGCAGCGAAGCAGGCGTGTACTCTGCATCGCCCACAACCGAATCGATCATGATGTGCCGTGTAGCAACCGGCGGCGGTGCCACCACGACCTTCGGCGTATTCTCCCGCCGGAAGTAGTTTGCCAGCCGCTCCGTGATCGGCCGTGCCGGCGGAGGCGGTGGTGGTGCGCTCGCACTCTCCGGCAGCGTCAGCTCCAGGTTCTGCCCCACCACATGGCCCTTGATATCCAGCATCTCCACCGGCCCTGAAGCCGTTCCCACAAAATGCACATCGCCATGCAGCTTCAGCGGGACAGCATCCATACCGCGCCTGCCGTTGTACTCCAGCCCCAGCGTGCGGAATAGCTGATTGAACTCGCCCAGGTCGTGCGTCGTCACATCCGCCTTCAATTGCGTCAGCGGATCGCCCGTGTCCACGCCCAATATCCCGCTCGCATCCAGCGTCGTCGCCGGCGTACGTACGTGGATGCTGGCAATCGCCACCGTCTCATTGCCCCCGCGATACTGCGCCAGCACCGTCCCCGTCACCGGAACATCCGAGAGCGCACCGGCGCGGTGTACGCCCGTCGGCGCGAACGTCAGATTCCCGTTCACGATCACCGTCGCCCCGCCGTCGCCCCACTCCACATGCACCGGGCCCGTCTCTGCCGTATCAAATCCCAGGTCGCCGTAATCCTTCGGCGCCGTCACATCCATAATCGTGCGCAGCGGCACCGCCGTCGTCTGCGCATCGATGTACGCATGTACGCCGCCCGGCTCGATCGGCACAATGGCCTCCCTGCCCGTCGCCGTCTTCCGCTTCACGTTCACCCGGTGCGCACTGTCGTCCACCGGCCCCAGCCAGTTATCGATGCGCATGCTGCCGGTCACTTTACCGCCTCCCGGCAGGTACGCTTCCATCTCTGCCAGTTGCAGCACCGAAGGCGTCGCCCGCACCTTCGCTCCACCATCCACGTCATGCACTCTTACATCCGGGTCGGTATAGCCCGCCTTGCTGATGCGCGTCACCCCCGTGATTGCATACGCTTCGTCGCAATGTCCCCAGCGGAAAGTATTCGCATCCTTCCCTCCAGCCACGCGCACCGCCGCCGGCTTCGCACGCCACGCTGCAATCTCCGCGTCGCTGCAGCTGCGCCCCTCCAGCTTCAGATCCACGCTCCCGCCCGTCAGCTCTTCAAACCCGCTGATCGCCGTCACCTGCTTCAGTTCCACCGTGCCGTTAGCCGCCACCTGCCATGCCGGATGGTTGAAGTCCTTCACCGATCCGGTCGCGATCAGCTTCGACTTCTTGCCCGTATCAAACTCAAACCGCTTGATCTCCATGCCGTGCCGTGCAAACGTCACGTCCGCCGCCAGCCGCGATTGCACCGTCGGCTTCTTCTGCATCGTGGTGCGCAGATCGTTCAACCCCACGTGGATCGCATACTGGTCCCCAACCATCTGGTACTCCACGTTCACATTCAGCTCGCGTGCGTCCAGATTGAATGGAATCGCGCGGTCATTCAGCAGCACCACGCCATTGTTCACGTTCACCGTCTCGGCTTCCAGGTCCAGCAGCGTATCCGCCACCGGCTTGTTGCTCGCGCTCTTCGTCTTCGTCGTCGGCTGGTTGGTCGAACCGTCCGGATAGATAATGATGTGCGCCTGCGGCCTGTCCACCTGCAGCAGGTTCAGCGCAATGTGCGACGCAATGCTGTTGTCGTTCACCAGGTGCGCCCCGGCCGTCTGCGAAAGAAAGCTCCTGATCTGTAGCCGAATCTCAATGCGGTCAGCCTGCAGATACGGCGCTTCCTTCGGCCCTTCCAGCCCGTGGATCACCAGGTGGTCCGCCACCGCATCCAGTCGCCACAGGCTGAAGCGGAAGCCCTGCAGTTCCACGCGCCCGCCCGTCGCCTGCTCCAGCAGCGCGATCACCTTCAGCCGCACCTTCTGCTGGAATCCCGCGGTCGACACATACCACGCCCCCGCACCCATCAGCGCCAGCACGATCACCAGCACACCGGCGACTCCCAGCAACGCGCGCTTCACCCACGGCTTGCCCAACACGTCAGGCGTCTCCGCGCTCTCTTCTTCAGGAGTATCAGGCAGCCGGTCGCCGTCTTCGCTCATGGCGCCTCCTCTCCCGATTGCAGTGTGCGCACGCTGCCCTGGTCGCGCAGGCTCTTCAGCCAGTCGTTCAGCAGCGAAGTCACCTCGCGTTGCAGCAATACTTCCTCAATCCGCGCGCTCAGCGCATCCAGCGGCGGCGGCGTTGCCTTCTGCTTCGCATACTCCGGCAGCATCTGCTTCTGGTAATAATCCGTGATCTGCTGCCGCGTAATGTGAATGCCCGACCGGAAGCGCACTTCGATGAACCGCAGCACGTCCATGCGCTGCCGCCAGCGCGCCTTCAGCTCCTGCTCAGTGAAATCATTGTCCGCCAGAAAGCGGTCCCAGCCTTCCTGCGTCTCGCACTTGTACTCCACGCATGCCGGAATCGACTCCCGCAGCTGCTGTATCTGCGTCTGCACCTCGCTGTCCGGAATCGGCGGCTGCGGTTGCAGCTTCTCCTGCTGCTCGATCAGCATGCGGTTGATCAGCCGCTGTAACGCCTGGTCCCGCTGCGTGCCCGTGCTCTGCGCTCGAAACGGCTGAAACGCCGAAAACCGCATCTCCTCTTCCACGTCGCTCTCCAGCACCACATCCTGGTTCACGATCGCCACCACGTAATCCAGCGTCACAGCCTTCTCTGCTCCCGGCACCGGCACTGTCGCTTGCTGTTGCGCCCGCGCACATGGCGTCACACACGCCAGCGTCAGCATCGCCAGCCACAGGCCCCGCACCGCATTGTTCGCCACTCGTCTCATCGCTAGAAGCTCTGTCCAATGCTGAAAAAGAAATTGAAGTGCCCCGCCTGCCCCACGTGCGGTCCAAGATTATCGTTGAAATCCTGCACAACGGGATACGTCGGCGGATTCAGGTTATAGCTGAAGTCCACCCGAATCGGCCCGATTGGCGTCTTGTACCGCAATCCCATCCCCACCGCATGCGAGAAGTACGCAAAGTCGCAGGTCCCCGGATACGGCGTAAGTATGCCTCCCGTCGTAACCCCACCCGTATTCGTGTTCTGGCAGGTCCCGCTGTTCGGCTGATGGATTCTCCCGAAGGACGGCCCCAGGTCAGACACGTTCGTGAACACATTCCCCATGTCGTGAAACAGCACCAGTCCCAGCGCGTCCCCAATCACCGGCATAATCGGCGCCGGAAAGCGCAGTTCCGTCGTGTTCACAAACACTGCCGTTCCGCCCACCGGATACCCCGTCAGCAGATCGCGCGGCCCCGCTCCATTGATCGGGAAGCCACGGTGCGACGTCGCGCCGCCCGCGTACAACCGTTCCGGCAGCGGCACCTTCACGCACGTTGGATAGTTGATAGGCCCATTCGCCCCGCCCTGGCACTGCGTGTTCGATGCCGCCTGGTTGAATGCTCCAAACGACGCCTCGAACCCGAACCGCGTGTTGCGCGCCAGAATGATCCTCTGCTTCTTGTCCAGCGGATAATACGTTGCGTTCGCCACATCCACCCGGTTGAAATCCGTCTCCGAGCCGAACGCCGTGTGCGACAGAAACTCCTGCACCGATGTGTACGATCCGTGCGTCGCATCCAGCGGCGATGGTTGCCGCGTGTCGTGCAGCCACGTCAGCCCCGGCCCGCCCGTGCGGTCCGGCTCGCCCAACAGCGGAATCAGATTCTTCGCCACCTGCAGGCTGCTCTGGTTGATCACCACCCGGCGGTACTCATAGTCATAGATCAGCGTGTCCTGCCGCCGCACATGCTGCGTCAGCTTCACCGTTCCCTGTAGCGTTGCCGCCTGGTAGGTCGTAATGTTCTGCACGTTAGAGAAACCACCCGACACGCTGAGGTCGTAATTCTTCTTGCCCCGGACATGCGGTTTCTGAAACGTCAGCGTGGCGATCTGCTCCAGCAGACCGTACGTCGTGTGCAGCGTCAGCGTATCGTCCCGCCCATCCACATTAATCCGCGTCACGTCTACCGATACCCGCGGGCTGACTCCCAGCTTGCCTGCCTGGGAACAATCCGGATAACCGGCAGAAGCCTGCGCAGCGCAATTTGTCTTCGGCGTACCCGTCTGCGCCTCAAAACCGAAGCCGTATGTCAGGTCCCACCGCTTCGCCTCTTGCAGTTGCACCAGCACATTCTTCCGCGTCGCATCGCCCGTCGGATTCTGCACCGCCGTATTCACTTCGTTGAACAGCGCAAGGTTATATAGGTTGCGCTGCGTGTCCAGCAACGCGCTCTGATCCAGCGGATCTCCCGGATGCAGCCGGAACTCGCGCTCCACGATCCGCGGCTTGGTGTAGTGCACCCCCGAGAGCAGAATGCGGTCCACAAACACCTGCGGCCCCTCCACCACGTTCAGCGTCACATTCTCTTTCTGTGGATCGTCCGGCGCAGTCACCGGCGTCACCATCACCCGCACCTGCTCGAAGCCATGGCTCAGGTAGTACCCCAGGATCGCATCCCGGTCGCCCGCCAGCGTCTGCAGCGAATACGGCTCGCCTCCCGCTGCGTTCATCAGCGACTTCACGGCCTTCATCCGCGCATCATCCACGCCCTGCAGCGCCACGTTGCCGAACTTATGCTGCGCGCCTTCCTCAATGGTGATCGCCACCATAATGCTGCCTGTCTTCGACGCTTTGCCGCTGGCATCCGTCTCCACCCCCTTCACCGCGGTCGTCACATTCACATCGCTAAAACCGTTCGCCCGGTATAGGTTCTGAATGGCCGACACGTCCGACTGCAGCAATTGCGGACTGTAGCGCCCGTTGCGCAGGTAATGGTCCGCCTTCTGCACCTGCATGCGCTCCCGCAACACGTCTTCCTGAAAATACTTAGCCCCTGAGATCGTCACCGAAGTGACCTTGTGCTTCTGTCCCTTGTCCACCTTGTAGACGATATGTTCGTGTTCCGAATCGGGCTTCGTCATGCTCACGCTCACCGTGGCGTCAAAGTACCCCTCGCGCTCCAGATACTCGCGGATATTGTGTGACCCCTCATTCAGCAGGTCGGTATCGACCGTGCTCTCCTGGTAGATCGGAATGATCAGGTGCTTGCGGCTCTTGCTCAGCTTTAGCCCATCCGTATCGATCGTCACCAGCGGCCCCTGCACTGCGGTGAAGTTATAGTCCACCTGGTGCTTCTGCTGTTCGTACACCTTTTTATCCAGCGTGATCTTCGCTTCCAGCCGGTCCCGCTTCTCATACTGCTTGCGCAGGTTCGTCAGCGCATTGGTCGAGGTCTCGCGGTTCACCTTGTGGTTCAGCTTCAGCTTCGCCCTCTTGCGGAAGTCTCCTGCCGACATGCCCGGCTCCCCCGCCGCATTCACCGCGCCGATCCGCGCCTTCACGCCTTCTTTCACCGTGATGGTCACATTCGTCTGCTGGTTGGCGTCTTCCGTAGTCGTCGCCGTCACCACCGCCTCGTAGTATCCGTTCTGCGCCAGCGTGTCCTGCACGTTCTTCACCGCGGCGTCCGCGTTTGTCTGGCTGAACGCCATCCCCGGCTGCAGGTTGGTCGAGCTCTCCAGAATAGAGACCAGCCGGTCCTCCTTCACGCCCTCAATCTGCACCCGTCCCACGTAGTAGCGCGCCGAGCCTGAGAATGTAAGCACCACGCCCGTCGCCGTGTGTGTTCCGCTTACCATCAGATTCCGGTAGCGCCCCGTCGCATACAGCCGCCGCATCGTCCCCCGCAGCGCCTCTGGGTCCAGAGGCTTGCCCTGCTGCTGCGCCAGTTGATTCAGCAGCATATCTTTTTCGCTGAAGCTCACCCCGCTGAACTCGATCTTCTCGACCGTCAGCCCCTTCAGCTTCCACAAACTGCTGTCAGACTTCGCCGGAATAGCCTGCGCCCCGCCCGCCATTGCCGGAGCTGCTACGTCCGGTTGCGGCGCTGCGGCTGGCGTCTGCTGCGCTACAGCCGCACCACACACCATCAACGCGCACGCCAGCAAGACTGCTCGTCCGCTGCTCCGCCGGCCACTTTTCGGCCTTGAATCCCATAAATGCAAGCGACTACTCTCCAAATACACTCTAATCTTTGGGTTCTCAGTAGGATACGGCATACTGCCACTACCTTGTTTGGATGCAGGTTCTTTCAAAACTCCTGCCTGCGCATCCCTTGATCGCTTCCTGTTTTTGCCGGAGGCATACCGTCCGCCGCCCGTCAAAAAACAAAACTCTCTTATACTACGGTTGCAGCGGCTATTAATCTCCGCGCCACACCATGAAATCTCCTACTACATCCGATCGTCTCGTCGAGCGCTACTCGCGCCAGGTCCTCTTCCCAGGCATCGGCCCCGCGGGCCAGCAGCTCCTCGCCGCCTCCCACGTCGCCATCGCCGGCTGCGGAGCCACCGGTGCCGCCGCCGCCGCCCTCCTCGCCCGCGCCGGAGTCGGCCACATCACCATCATCGACCGCGACTACGTCGAAGAGAGCAACCTCCAGCGCCAGCTTCTCTTTGACGAGTCCGATGCCCGCGAAGCCCTGCCCAAAGCCGTCGCCGCCCAGCGCAAGATCGCCAGCTTCAACTCTGACGTCCGCATCCACGCCCACGTCGTCGATCTCGTCCCCGCCAATATCCACCATCTCCTCGCCCCCGCCTCCATCATCCTCGACGCGACCGACAACTTCGAGACCCGCTACCTGCTCAACGATTACGCCATCGAGCAGCAGAAGCCCTGGATCTATACCGCCGCCATCGGCGCCTACGCCGCCACCATGAACATCCTCCCCGGCCAGACCGCCTGCCTCGCCTGCCTCTTTCCCGTCCCCCCGGGCGGCGCCGTCGAAACCTGCGACACCGCCGGCATCCTCAACACCGCCGTCAATCTCGCCGCCTCCATTACCGTGACCGAGACATTGAAATTCCTCACCGGCCAGCCCACCCTCATGCGCCGCACCCTCCTCTCCCACGACCTCTGGAGCAATGAGCGCACTGAGATCTCCGCCGCCGCCCCGCGTCCCGGCTGCACCGTCTGCGGCGAACGCGAATTCATCCATCTGGCCGGCGACAACCGCCCCCATATCACCCTCTGCGGCCGCAACTCCGTGCAAATTCACGAACATAACCGCCCCGTCAACTTCGCTGAGCTCCGTACCCGCCTCGAACCTCACGGCACCGTCCGCTCCAACGACCTCCTGCTCCGCTTCCAGCTTCCCCCCCGCAACGGCGACCCCGGCCACAGCATCACGATCTTCCCCGACGGCCGCGCCCTCATCCAGGGCACCACTGACGTTGGTCTGGCCCGCAGCCTGTATGCTCGCTATATTGGCAGTTAGGAATCCAGTTTCAGCCTCACATACTCCCCCGGCGTCGGCCCTCCACAGTCCGGTACAACCTTTGCAATCATTTGTGGCTCAAACAGTTGGTGACGCAAACCCCTCGACCCGGACTCAATATGCTGCAAGGTAATCAAATGACCGATACGACAGCAAAGCACCCTGGCGTCTTCCGCCGCAACGCACCCATAGCTGGCGAAGCCGAGGCCATCGAAGCCGCTCGCAACGGCGATCCCGACGCCTTCTCCAAGCTCTACGCTCTCCACAAACGCCGCGTCTACACCCTCTGCCTGCGCATGCTCGGCAACGTCTCTGAAGCCGAAGACATGACGCAGGAGGCCTTCCTGCATCTCTTCCGCAAAATCGGCAGCTTCCGCGGCGAATCCGCCTTCTCCACCTGGCTCCATCGCCTCACCGTCAATCTCGTCCTGATGCACCTGCGCAAAAAAGGCCTCCAGCTCGTCTCCCTCGAAGAGACCATTAACCCTGAAGATGATGCGCCCAAGCGCGACTTTGGCAGCCGCGATCCCCGCCTCACTGGCTCCGTCGACCGCGTCACCCTTGAGCGCGCCGTCGCCAGCCTCCCGCCGGGGTATCGTCTGGTATTCATCCTCCACGACGTCGAAGGCTATGAACACAACGAGATTGCTACTATGTTGGAGTGCTCTACCGGCAACAGTAAATCCCAGCTCCACAAGGCGCGTTTGAAGTTACGTGACATATTGCGGGAAACGGCCGTTGCCACCGAGGGGACGGTCTAACCATGAGTGATTCCAAGCCCAAAGATCTGTCCTGCGCTGAATTCCAGGAGCAATTGCCTGACATGTTCGCTGGCGAAGCCGGCGACATCCGCCAGCAGCCCGAACTCCGCGCTCACCTCGCTACCTGTGAGAACTGCTCCGCCCTGGTGCGCGACCTCGAATACATCGCCGACCAGGCCCGCCTTCTCCTCCAGCCCACCCTGGAACCCAGCCCCGACGTCTGGGATCACATCCAGAGCAAGCTACAGAAAGACGGCAAACCCAACTAAAATTAAGACGGCAAGCCCAACTAAAAACTTGCACCCCCCGCCGCTCCGCGGTACTCTGAAACCCACAATGACTACGTCGTTCACCTTCGCTGGCTTTAGCTACCGTTACTGGTATCCAGTAGCGGCGCAGGCATGTGTTCGACATCGGTCCAACTCTTAGCATCACCCGATATTCGAATCCTCCTGAGCCGCGACCTTCGAGTCGCGGTTTTTTATTGTCCGCTCAACCCCTAAAAACACTGCAACATTCCGAAATCGGCAGTGTTCTTGAACTTAGGCCTCCCCACACTGCAAGGAGCACGACCATGAGTACCGCAACCCTGCTGGACGCCACCAAACCGTCTGCCGCACCTTCGCCGTCAACCACGAATTCCAACCCCGGCAGCATAGAATCAGAGTTGATGCGCTACGCCGCCACTGACATCGAGCCCCAGCCCGCGCCCGCGGCACTCCCCGGCGACCTCCGCCGCATCGTGCTCACCGGGTTCATGGGCGCCGGCAAAAGCACCGTCGGCCGCAAGCTCGCCGCCCACCTCGGCTGGGATTTCCTTGACCTCGACACCCTCATCGAGCAGCGCACCGGCAAAACCGTCCCCCAGATCTTCTCGGAGCAGGGCGAAGCCGCTTTCCGCCACATCGAATCCGTCTCCCTCGCCGTCGCCCTCGGCCGCAAGCACATCGTCCTCGCCCTCGGCGGAGGCACCCCCGAGCTGCTCACCAACCGCCTCCTGCTGGAGCAGACGCCCCGCACCCTCACCGTCTACCTGCATGCGCCCCTCTCCGTCCTCACGGATCGCTGCCGCGCCCAGGTTGACGCCGTCGAGCGCCCCGTCCTCGCCGATTCCCTCGAAGCCGAGCGCCGTTTCGCCCAGCGCCTCCCCCACTACCGCCGTCTCGCCGGCGTCATCCTGGACACCTCCACCACCACCGCAACCGACACCGCTATCCTCCTGCACCAGCACGTCACTGCGCCAAAATAACCAGTAGTATCCTGAGTCAAAAGTTCACTCACATACTCTGTCATGAATTCACGCACCGACTTTGTCATGAATTCACGCACCGACTTTGTGATGAATGGTAGTGTCCAGAGTTTTTCGCACTTTCTGAATTGGTTGAGACTCAGGAAGGTTGTTGGTTGAGGTTGATTTGCATCTGGCCCCCATGGGGGCCAGATGCAAAAAGTCAGGCGATGGCTACCACGTCAGCCAGGCGGT
>JARLFX010000066.1 GCA_031296355.1 Acidobacteriaceae bacterium | reverse complement strand
TTGGCGGCGTCATTCTAGCCTTCCTGATGGAATCGCTTGACACCGGCCTGCGCAGCATCGCGGA
This sequence comes from Acidobacteriaceae bacterium, assembly GCA_031296355.1. The sequence goes on along the minus strand of JARLFX010000066.1, from coordinate 45,988 downwards.
GATCGAAAGCATCACCGAGCTGCCTTCCCTGGCTATTATTCCCCGCGCCCGCAAGATCAGCGGCGATACGCAGGAGAAGCTCACGATCGCGCAACGCAACGTCAGCGTGCTGGTGCAGCCCAAATCGCACTTCGCTGAGTCGTTCCGCTCGCTCCGCACCTCTCTCCTGCTCTCCACCGCAGGCACGCCGCCGAAGATCATTCTCATCACCAGCGCGACGCCATCCGAAGGCAAGACGACCACCGCAACCAATATTGCAGCGGTGCTTGCCCAGCGCGATACTCGCGTTCTGCTGATCGATGCCGATCTGCGCCGTCCTACCGTGCACCATCGCTTCGGGCTGGCTGGAAAGACCGGACTGACCACCGTCCTAACCGGCGCCACAACGCTTCAAGAGACCGTCCAGACCGTGCCTGAGATTCCAAATCTCGACATACTCCCCAGTGGCCCCGTGCCCCCCTTCCCCACGGAGATGGTGGGTTCGGAGGTGATGAGCCAGTTGCTCAAGACCTGCGCCGGGATTTACAGCCATGTCGTTCTTGATTCGCCGCCTATCCTTTCCGTCACCGACGGCGTAATCCTGGCGCGCCAGGCTGATGCCGTTGCACTGGTGGTTCGCCACGGCAAATCCAGCAAGCACGTTGTACGTCGCGCGCGCGACCTGCTGGCACGCGCTGGCGCACCCATTACCGGCATCATATTGAATGCAGTCGATCTCAGTTCGCCGGAATACTACGGCTACTACGGCTACTCCGGTTTCACCTACTACGGAGTGGACTCAACCGGATGGGAAGCTTCCTCGCAGCAGCGTTCTGCGGAAAAGGAGAAAGAATAGCCATGGCTCATATTTTCTCCAGAACGATGCATCGCATTATCTCTGCCACTGTTGCGTTGTTATGCCTTACGCTATGCATCCCGGCGCATGCGCAGTTCGCAGGCAGTGGTATTGGCGCAAAGACACCTGTGAATATTCCAGTTGTGCCCACCACCGATCAAGCAATTCTCTTCCCGCAGGATCCAACGCTTGTGCTGGAACAGGGTGATCTGCTCAATTTTCACATCTACGGCTCCCCCGACTACACCCCGACCGTGCGTGTATCCGCGGACGGCACCATCCTGCTGCCCCTGATCGGGCTTGTCCCCGTACGCGGTCTGACCGTACAGCAGGCCGAGAAAAAGGTAGCCGCGGCTCTTATGGATGCAGGCATGTACGTCAATCCACAGGTCAACATCCAGGTTACTGAGACGCCGAACCATCTCATCAATGTGCTGGGCGAGGTCAAGGGCCAGGCGCTGATCAGTGCGGCAGTAAATCGCCATCTGCTGGATGCGCTGGACGCTGCGGGTGGCATGAATGCTGACGCAAGCCACGTCATCACCATCCTTCGTCCCTCAGTGCCACAGCCTATCGTGGTCGATCTTGGCGTTGACCCCATGCAGAGCGCGGCTTCCAATATCCCGGTATTCTCCGGAGACACCATCATCGTCTCGCACCTCGGCTCGTATTATGTGTTGGGCGCCGTCAAGGGCCAGGGCGTATTTCCACTGAAATCGAATTCGCCCACCACACTGATCGACGCGCTCGCAACCGCCAACGGGGTACTCTTCGAGGCCAAGCAGGGCGACGTGCGCATCATTCGCACAACCGGGACTACACGCACGGCTGTCCCCGTCAATCTCTCCCGGGTGGTGGATGGCAAAGATCCGGATCCGATTCTTGAAGCGGATGACATCGTTTATGTGCCCAGCAGCACATGGAAGTCGGCGATTAAAGCCGGCGGCCTTGGAACGCTGCTTGGCGCCGCATCGATAGCCGTCGTAGTAGCCACACGCTAAAACCCTGGAGTTACAGCCTATAATGCCTCAAAACAAGAAGCTGAAACTCGCGTATCTTGTGAGCCATCCCATTCAGTATCAGGCTCCGCTGCTGCGCCGCGTTGCCCAGGAGCCGGATATCGACCTCACCGTGCTCTTCGGCTCAGATTTCTCCGTTCGCGGCTACCGGGATCAGGGCTTCGGGGTTGAGGTCAAGTGGGATGTGCCTTTGCTGGAAGGTTATCACTCAGAATTTCTGCCGTCCCTGCACGATTCCTCAACAGTCAGCGTGGCTTCCCCACTGAACTACGGCATCCTGTCTCGTCTTCGCGGTAAAAACCCCAGCGACCGGTTTGATGCGCTCTGGGTACATGGTTACGCCACCGTCAATGCGCTGCATGGAATACTGGCCGCGAAGTTGCTCGGCATTCCGGTTCTGCTCCGCGCGGAACCCTGGTTAAAAGATCGTCCACGCAGTCAGGTTACACTTGCCGCCAAACGCCTATATTTTGCGATGCTGCGCCGACTGGTCTCCGCGGCACTGCCCATTGGGGCACTCAACACGGAATACTGGCGCACCTACCTCGGCAAGGATTTCCCCCTCTTCCTCATGCCCTACGCCGTGGATAATCAATACTTCCAACGGCTAAGCAGCGCCGCTGCTCCAACCCAGGATGAGTTCCGGGCAGAGCTCGGGCTGGATCCCGTGCGGCCGGTCATTCTCTTCGCCTCAAAACTTCAGACGCGAAAGCGCTGCATCGACCTTATGGAAGCCTACGCTCAACTTTCCTCCGACGGCGCAGAGCCCCACCCCTATCTCCTGATCGTTGGCGATGGCGAGGAGCGGCCCGCACTGGAAGCCCGAGCCCGCGAGCTCGGCTGGGACAGTATCCGCTTTCTCGGCTTCCGCAATCAATCGGAATTGCCACGCTTCTTTGACCTTGCCAGCGTCTTCGTCCTACCCTCGTGTTACGAACCCTGGGGCTTGATCGTAAACGAAGTGATGAACGCGGCTTGCCCCGTCATCGTCTCGGATGATGTAGGCTCCTATCCTGACCTGGTAGAAGATGGCGTTACCGGCTTCGTCTTTCCTGCCGGAGATGTACAGGCTTTGAGCAATGCATTGCGCCGCGTCTTTGCCACACCGGATACCGCCTCCACCATGGGACGCAATGCGCTTGAGCGCGTGAGCAAATGGGGCTTCGACGAAGATATCCGTGGCCTTCGCCGCGCGCTGTCCTCCATCACTGGAAAGACTCTCTCTTAGTATGCGCATCTTGCACGTCATTGACACGCTTGATCCCGCAGCTGGCGGCCCTGCGGAGTCGGTACGCCGCATCCTCGCCAGTTACACAGCTATGGGCCATAGCGGCGAAGTGGTTACGCTCGACGATCCTGATGCGCCTTTTCTTCGCGAACTTCAGTTCACCGTCCATCCGCTGGGCCCGCGCGGCTCTACCTACGGCGCCAATCCCCAGCTCATCCCCTGGCTTCGCACAAACCGCCAGCGTTTCGACGGCGCGGTGGTTCATGGTCTGTGGACATTTACTGGCTATGCCGCGTGGAAATCGTTCGCGGGGAAGCTGCCCTATGTCGTCTTCCCGCACGGCATGCTCGATCCCTACTTCAAGCGTGCATCGCGCCTGAAGCACATGAAGAAGTGGATCTACTGGCTCACGGCACAATTCTGGATTCTGCGGGCCGCCCATCGCGTCCTGTTCACGGCTGGCGCAGAGGCGCGGCTGGCCGAACAGAGTTTCTGGCTGCATAGCTGGAAGCCTACGGTTGTCCCCTACGGCGCCAGCGGGCCGACAGGCGATCCAGCTATATACCGCGACGCATTCTTTGCGCAGTATCCTGCACTGGCTGGCAAGCCTTACCTGCTTTACCTTAGCCGCATCCATCCGAAGAAGGGCTGCGATCTGCTGATTGACGCCTTCGCGCAAATCGCCGCTGCAGCGCCCGATCTGCAACTCGTGATAGCCGGCCCCGATCAGATCAACTGGGTTCCAGAGCTACAGGCACGCGCTGCTGCCGCAGGCATCGCAGACCGTGTTCACTGGCCCGGCATGCTGCGAGGTGATCTGAAGTGGGGCGCCTACTTCGGCTGCGAGGCCTTTGTGCTGCCGTCGCACCAGGAAAATTTTGGCATCGTGGTGGCCGAGGCGCTTGCCTGCGGAAAACCTGCGCTGCTCGCGGACAAGGTCAATATCGCTGAAGATATCCAGGCAGCCGGCGCTGCTTTTGTGCAGCTGGATACCGCTGAAGGCACGCTCAACCTGCTTACCGCGTGGATCCAAACTCCAGCCGCGGAGCGCGAACAGATGTCTGCCAATGCGCTCGACTGCTTCCGCGCACACTATGATATGAGGGAGAACGCGAAGGCCATCATTCGCATCTTTGAAGAAATCACACGTGAAGCGCGGAGATAAGCATGCCTAAAGAGATTGCCTACCACGCATCGGAAGCGATCACACATGATGCTGCCCCCGACCCATATCTGCGGCCCGCCTTCAGCCTGAGTAATCGTCTTCGCCGCCTATGCTGGAATATCTGCTGGCTGCTGCTCTATCGCACCTCGCCGCGGCCATTGCATGCATGGCGTGCCTTCCTGCTGCGCAGCTTCGGCGCGACCATGGGGCCGCATTGCCACTTTTACCCTGCCAGCAAGGTCTGGGCTCCCTGGAACCTCATCTGCGCCGACCAGGTCACCGCCGGTGATGGCGTGGAGATCTACAACCCTGCGCCCATGCATCTGGGATCGCACGTCATCCTATCGCAGGAGTCGTACGTGTGTGGCGCAACGCATGATTACAACGACCCCGCCTTTCCCCTCATCGCCTATACCATGCGGATCGATGCCTACGCCTGGGTCTGCGCGCGTGCGTCTGTCGGGCCCGGCGTAAACGTCGGTGAAGGCGCGATACTCGGCCTCGGCTCGATCGCCACCCGCACGTTGGAACCCTGGGGTGTCTACTCCGGCAATCCTGCGGTGAAGATCAAAGACCGCGTGCGGACAGGAAACCTCGCATGACGCCCATCTCCATCCTGATCCTCACCCATAACGAAGAACAGAACCTTCCGGCCTGCCTGGCCTCCGTCGCTTGGTCCGATGATGTTCACGTGCTTGATTCACAAAGCACGGACAGCACAGTGGAGATTGCTCGCGCTGCCGGAGCGCACGTCACCACGCGCGCTTTCGATAACTGGGCAGCCCACCAGAACTGGGCCATGCAGAATGTGCCCTTCCGCCATCCATGGGTCTTTTATCTGGATGCGGATGAGCGTGTGACCCCGCAACTCGCTCAGGCCCTACAGAGTGCCGTGCAGACTGCGGGTGATCTGGTTGCCTTCCGGGTGCAGCGGCGTGATTTTCTGAACGGCGTCTGGCTGCGTCATGTGCAGGCCTCGCCCTTTTATCTGCGGCTCTTTCGTCCGGACAAGATGCGCTATGAGCGCCTGGTCAATCCAGTCTCACTGCCCGACGGCCCCACAGGACAAGTCGCGGGCTATCTTGACCACTACCCATTCAGTAAAGGGATTTCGCAGTGGCTCGAACGTCACAATCAGTACAGCACCTTCGAAGCCCGCCAAATCATGGAGAATCGCACACGCAACATTGCATTCAGCCCCATCGGCGCATTCACAGCCAAGGACTTCCATACCCGTCGCTTCCATCAGAAGGAACTCTTCTACCGTATACCTGCCCGTCCGCTGGTAAAGTTCTTTGCCCTGTATATCGGCAAACGCGGCTTCCTCGACGGACATGCAGGACTCACCTACTCCATCCTGCAATCCATCTATGAATACATGATTGTGCTGAAGACCCGGGAGCTGGAAGCTCCCGGGTCTTCGCTTGCAAGCTAGTCCTTCGTGGGCACAACGCGCAGATCGCCGCCGGTCATCTGGTTGGGCTTCTCCAGACCAAGTAAGCTCAGGATGGTCGGCGAGATATCGCGCAATGAACCGCTCTCGCGGACGCCGATCTTCTTGCCCTCTTCCGTAATCAGAATGAACGGCACAGGATTGGTGGTGTGCGAAGTGTGCGGGCCGCCGCTGACAGGATCAACCATCAGCTCGGCGTTGCCGTGGTCGGCCGTGACCAGCCACGATCCGCCCTTCTCCCGCAGCGCCTGATGAATCCGGCCGAGCTGCGCGTCCACAGTCTCCACAGCACGTACCGTCGGCTCCATCTTGCCGGAGTGGGCCACCATGTCGGCGTTCGCGAAGTTCACAATCACCACATCGAACGCCGTGTCGTTGATCGCCTTGATGACTTCGTTGGCGATGCCTTCGGCAGACATCTCCGGCGCGAGGTCATACGTGGCCACCTTCTGCGACGGCACCAACGCGCGGTCTTCTCCCGGGAACGGCTTCTCGATGCCGCCGTTAAAGAAGTAGGTCACATGCGCATACTTCTCCGTTTCGGCCACGCGAAGGTTGCGCAGATTCGCCTGCGCCATCAGGTTGGCCAGCAGGTTGTCCATGCTCTCCGGCGGAATGACCACCGGCAGTTCATACTTCGCGTCATACTGCGTCATGCAGACGTAGTGCAGATTCGCCGGCGTGATGTTCAGCGGAATCTCCGCGTTCAGTTCTTCCGCCTTCGGCAGGTCCATGCCGGCGCTCTTGTTCAACCCGCTCTTGCGCGTCAACATGCGCGTGACCTGGCGAACGCGGTCGGCACGATAGTTGAAGCAAATGCAGGCGTCTTCATCCTGAATCAGCCCCACCGGCTTGCCACTTGCGTCGAGAACCGTAAACGGAATCACAAACTCGTCTGTTACGCCGTTGTGATAGCACTCCTTCACGCGGGCCACGGCGTCTGCGTACGATCCGCCTTCGGGCTGCCCGGTTACCATCGCGTCAAACGCCTTCTTTTCCTTCTCCCAGCGCAGATCGCGATCCATCGCGTAGTAGCGGCCGCTCACGCTGGCCAGCTTGCCTACACCAATCGTCTGCATATCAGCCTGCAACTCTGTCAGGTATCCCGCACCCGATGCCGGCAGCGTATCGCGGCCATCGAGGAATGCATGGACGAACACCTTCGTCAGGCCTTCCTGCTTCGCCATCTTCAGCAGCGCATTGAGGTGCCGTTGCTGCGAATGCACGCCGCCGTCAGACACCAGACCCAGCAGATGCAGCGCACGGTTCGAATCGCGCGCCCAGTGCATCGCCTTCAGCAGAACCGGGTCCTGATAGAACTCGCCCGTCATAATGGCGGAGTCGATGCGCGTGATGTCCATGCGGACAATGCGGCCTGCGCCGAGGTTCAGATGGCCAACCTCACTGTTGCCCATCTGCCCGTCGGGCAAACCCACAAAATGGTCACTGGCACGAATGAGCGTGTTGGGAAACTCTGCAAGCAGTCTGTCGTAGTTCGGCTTGCGGGCTTGCGCAATGGCGTTAGCGGCGGTTTCTGCACGATAGCCCCAGCCGTCCAGAATGGTCAGTACAACAGGTCTTTTGCGAATGCTCGGTGATGACATAGTTACAGTTATACTAAACGCCTTACCCGCTATGCTCTTCACTCGTCTCCGCCGCATCACTCGCGATGGCTACTGGATTCCAGAGATAGACGGTCTGCGCTTCCTCTCTATCAGTCTCGTATTCCTATTCCACCTGTTTGTAACGTTTTGTGCTGTGACCTCTGTCACCGCCAGCCACTCCGCGCTCTTTCTGCCGATTCGGAATGGAGCGCGCGGCGTCCCCGTATTCTTCACCATCAGCGGCCTGGTGCTGGCGCTTCCCTTTGCGCGGCGCTATCTTGCCACGGGGCAGACCGTCTCGCTGCGCAAATACTACCTGCGCCGGCTCACCCGGCTGGAGCCGCCGTATATCCTCTGCGTGCTCGGCTGCACGCTGCTCTACGTGGCGTATCACCACAGCTTTGCCGGAACGCTGCCACACCTCGCCGCCAGCCTCGTCTACCTGCACAACATTGTGTACGCCGCGCCAAGCCAGGTGAACGGCGTGCTCTGGTCGCTGGAGATCGAGGTGCAGTTCTACCTCATCGCTCCGCTGCTGATGCAGATCTACCGCCTTCGTTCGTTACGCCTGCGCCGCACCATGCTGGTCGCATTCACGCTCGCGTGGCTCTATGCCCAGCCGCACATGCTGCATACGGTGCGCACGCAGTTCACGCTGCTGGGCTCGCTGCCGTATTTTCTGGTGGGAATGCTCGCAGCCGACTTCCACATTGCCTGCCCGCCGCGCTCCGTACGCGTTGGCTATCTATGGGATATTGCAGGACTCGCTGCCATCGCCGCGATCTTCCTCGGCCCCTACAGCGAGATGCAGGTGAACGCCCTGCTGCCCGCCAGCGCCTGCATTCTCTGTCTGGCGGCACTGCGCGGCTCAATGCTGCGGCGCGCGCTCTCGGTGCAGTGGGTCGCCATCATCGGCGGCATGTGCTACTCCATCTACCTCTGGCACCTTATTTTGATTCGCGCCATCTTCACGCTCACCCGCCACGCCATCGTGCCCAGTCTCGGCTTCGCTGGGAACTTCCTGCTACAGTTCGTGGTTTGCGGCATGCCGGCGCTGGCGCTCTGCGCGGTCTACTTTGTATGCGTCGAGCGCCCCTGCATGGACCCCAAGTGGCCGTCGAAGCTCATGGTTAAACTAGGACGCCGCCCTGCCGAGGCAACATCCCTCGACAGCGGCGGCGTCAGTTAGCGCTGTCATTCTGAGCGCAGCGAAGAATCTGCTTCACCCAAATCAGCTATGCGCAGTTGATGGACTCAATGCCCAGGTACTGCGATGCCTGCCCGAGCTCTTCTTCGATGCGCATCAGCTGGTTGTACTTCGCAATGCGGTCTGTACGCGAAGCCGAACCGGTCTTGATCTGGCCTGCGTTCGTTGCCACCGCGAGGTCAGCAATGAACGTGTCTTCCGTCTCGCCCGAACGATGCGAGATGACAGACGTAAAGCCATAACGGCGGCCCAGTTCAATCGCGTCCAGCGTCTCCGTCAGCGTGCCGATCTGGTTCAGCTTGATCAGGATGGAGTTGCCGGCGCCCTCTTCAATGCCGCGCTGTAGTAGCTGCGTGTTGGTCACGAACAGATCGTCGCCCACCAACTGCACCTTGTCGCCCAGCTTCTCGGTCAGCAGCTTCCAGCCTTCCCAGTCATTCTCGGCCAGGCCGTCTTCCAGCGACACGATCGGATACTTGCTGACCCAATCCGCGTAGAAGTCCACCATCTCCGCCGCGCTCAGTTCGCGCTTGTCGCTCTTCTTGAAGACATACTTGTTCTTGGCTGCGTCAAAGAACTCGCTCGACGCCGGATCCAGCGCAATGGCAATCTCTTCACCCGGCTTGTAGCCCGCCTTCTCAATCGCTTCCAGGATCAGTTCGATCGCCTCGTCGTTCGACTTCAGCGACGGGGCAAATCCACCCTCATCGCCAACGGCGGTGTTGTAACCCTTCTTCTTCAGCACGCCCTTCAGCGTGTGGAAGGTCTCCGCGCCCCAGCGCAGGGCCTCGCCAAACGTCTCCGCGCCCACCGGCATCACCATGAACTCCTGGAAGTCCACGTTGGAGTCGGCATGTGCGCCGCCGTTGATGATGTTCATCATCGGAGTCGGCAGAACGCTGGCGTTCACGCCACCCAGATAGCGGTACAGCGGAAGCTTCAGTGCGCTGGCTGCGGCGCGAGCTGTTGCCAGGGATACCGCCAGCAGAGCATTCGCGCCCAGGCGGCCCTTGTTCTCCGTACCGTCTGCCGCGATCATGGTGGCGTCGATCAGGCGCTGGTTGGTGGCGTCGATGCCGGCCAGCTCGGGCGCCAGAACCGTCTCCACGTTCTCCACAGCCTGCAGAACGCCCTTGCCCAGGTAGACTTCCTTGTCGCCGTCACGCAGTTCCACAGCCTCGTGCTCGCCGGTGGAAGCGCCGCTCGGCACCGCTGCGCGGCCCATTGCGCCGCCAGACAGGATTACATCAGCCTCTACGGTCGGGTTGCCGCGAGAATCAAGAATTTCACGTGCGTGGATGGAAACAATCTCGGTCATATTTCTCCTGTTCGTTCGTTGAAGGTTGTTTGCCCCGGGCATCAGGATGCGATGCTGTAGCCTTTCGTTGAGCCCGGGCCGGCGGTCGACGGCCACGTGGCCCCCATCCGCCTGCTGAATCGTCTGTACAATCTCTGCCATATTGGAAACGCCGACCTGTCTGCTTCGGCGTGTTGCGCGCTGCTTTTGCGCTCAATTGCCTCGAATCAGCTCCATTTTAGCAAAGCAGGATTAACCTTCTGTGACGTAGGACACACGAGCCTCTCCCGCGCAGAGCAGATTCCCTTTACTTACTGCAAAGTAAACCGTCTGCTCCCCGGTATTGCCATTGTCGATACCCTTCCCGCCAAATCTTCGCCACAGCTCTCTTTTGCGACTTACGCTCAGAAAAGAGCTGCGCGCCCCGCTTCCAAAACCCCGGGCTCGTTCAGCCATTCAGGAGGCACGCACCATGACCCGACTCCACCTTTCTGCAACCCTGCTGCCCGCAGCCGCGATGGTCTTTCTGATCGCCGCACCAGCATCAGCACAGACCGAACGCGCCACCGGCGTCTCGCACCCGGATACCGTCACCGTCGCCGAGATGAACCCTGCACCAGCGCCGTCCCCTGTCGCCCCCAAACCCAGCGCCGCTCAGACCTCTGACCCCGCGATCATCCCGCATACGGCGATTCTGGACGCCGCCCCGGACCCCGACCCCGATGCAAACATCGTCACCTACGTGCCTGCTGGGCCCAATGAGCTGCCCGTTGGCACCCTCATCAAGGTCCGCATGAGCCAGACCATCTCCAGCAAAAGCACGCTTGTCGGCACGCCATTTACCGCCACGATTGAAGATCCCATTGAGCGCGACGGCAAAGTGATCGTCCCCGCCGGTTCGGAACTGCATGGCACGGTAGAGGATGTCCACGGCGGCGCACGCATCTTCGGGCGCTCCTCGCTGCGGCTGAAGACCGAATACATTCTGCTGCCGGATGGCTCGCACTACGTGGTCCACGCCCAGGTCATCGATACCGACCAGTTCCGCAATAGCCAGATCGGTCGCGATGGCGAAGTGATTGGATCGGACCATGCCAAGCGCACCCTGGCTGTAGCGTCGCTCACCACAGGCTCAGCCGCTGCGGCTGGCGCAGTCTTCGGCGGTGTACCCGGCGCGCTGATCGGCGCGGGCGTTGGCGCAGGCGTCAGCACAGCACAATGGCTGCGGCATGACCGCCAGATGGTTCTGCCCGTCGAGTCAAAGGTGACCTTCAGCCTGACCACTTCCATGCCGATGACGCCGCTTCGTTAGCGGCATCGCTTTTGCAGCGCTGCGGGGCACAGGCGAAACTGCCTATGCCCCTTTTTCATGCTTTGCGGACGGTTCACGACCAGACAACCCCGGAAGATTGCCTGCGCATCGTACAAAGCATCTTTGAAATCTTCGCGAGATTGCCCTACGATGACTTACAGCGTTAAATTCGAAGTGGCAACAGATCCGAAGTTATTCCACGTAACTGAGGCATAATGCCGTCTAAGATCCTTCTGATTGACGATAATGCGATTCAGGCAGCCACCCGCCAGACCATTCTGCGCCGCGCAGGTTACTTTGTGTATGCCGCGCTCAATCCCCTCCGGGCCCTGGAACAATTCCGCGAAAAGCAGTTTCCTGAAGAAATTGACCTGGTGATTACCGATCACCTGATGCCGGGCATGAACGGAGCTGAATTCGTCCGCGAACTGCGCACCATCCATCCTGAGCTTCCCGTCCTGGTCATCAGCGGGCTGGAAGACGCCGAGGCGGAGTACGAAGGGCTGAATATCATCTTCCGGCAGAAGCCCCTGCTGCCAGACTCCCTGCTCGCCAGCGTACACAGCCTGCTGCAGGCGGGCAGCGCCGCCAACTCCTAACCCCGTATCCTGATTCAGCTTTCAGCACGCTGGTGCGCACGCTCTCATCCGTGTGACGTACGTCACGCATGTTGCGCCGCCTTGTTGCCGCCCACCTTTCAACCTGCGAGAATCAACACTGGCCTATATGACATCGCATCCCATGCCGGAGTTCGGCAGCTTCTCTCTCCTCCTCGCACTCGCGCTCTCCGCGTGGGCGTTTTTTGCGGGCACAATCGCCCTGTACCAACTCTCCCACGGCAAGCGCGGGCGCATTGATCCCGCGCGCCTGCTGGAAACCAGCCGCCGAGCCAGTCTGGCCTCGTTTGTTGCCGTCTCCTGCGCAGCCTTCGCGCTGGTCTGGGCCGCCTTCACCGGTGACTTCTCCGTCGCCTACATCCTGCACCACACCAACGTCGCACTGCCGGGCGCGTATAAGTTCTCCGCCCTCTGGTCTGGGCAGGAGGGCTCGCTTCTGCTGTGGGCCTGGCTGCTCACCGCCTATGGATTCGTACTCTGCCTGCGCTATCGCGTGGACGTACGGCTCACCGCCTACGCCTCCACCATCATGGCAGCCATCCAGATCTTCTTCCTCGCGCTGCTCTGCTTCGCCGCGTCACCCTTTGCCATTCAGCCCGGCCCGTTGCAGCAGGATGGCTTCGGCCTGAACCCGCTGCTGCAATATCCCGAGATGGTGATCCATCCCCCGCTGCTCTATCTCGGTTACGTTGGCTTTGCCGTGCCGTTCGCCTTCGCACTGGGCGCGCTGATGATGAAGTATCCCGGCGAGAAGTGGATTCGCATCACCCGCAACTGGACCATGGTCACCTGGCTCTTTCTCACCTGCGGCATCTTCCTGGGCGCGCACTGGGCCTACTCCGTGCTGGGCTGGGGCGGCTACTGGGGATGGGACCCGGTGGAAAACGCTTCGCTGATGCCCTGGCTGACCGGCACCGCCTTCCTGCACTCGTGCATGATGCAGGAGAAGCGCGGCATGATGAAGGTCTGGAACGTCTGGCTGATCTTCACCACCTTCCTGCTCTGCATCCTGGGGACGCTGCTTACGCGCTCCGGCATCGTCAGTTCGGTGCATGCCTTCGCGCAGTCGTCCATCGGGACGTGGTTCACGACCTTCCTCATCATTACCTTCGGCGTCTGCCTCTTCACCTTCTTCCGCCAGCGCGGCCACCTGAAGGCCGAGCACAAGCTGGAGTCGCTGGTTTCGCGCGAATCCAGCTTCATGTTCAATAACCTCATCCTGCTGGCAGCCTGCTTCACCGTGCTGTGGGGAACGCTCTTCCCCGTGCTCAGTGAATACGTGACCGGCTCCAAGGTCACGGTCGGCGCACCCTTCTACAACCGCGTCAACATTCCTATCGGCCTCTTTCTGCTCTTCCTGACCGGCATCGGTCCGCTGCTGGCATGGCGCAGCACGTCGCTGAAATCCATACGCCGCAACTTCGTGCTGCCCGGCATTGCCGTGGCTGGCACGGCCATTGTGCTGATCGCCTGTGGCGTGCGCCCGTGGGGCCAGGACGTCGACATCCAGTCCATTCTCTTCTCGCTGGTCTGCTTCTCGCTCAGCGCCGGCGTGATCACCGCGATCCTTGCCGAGTTCCTCCGTGGCGCACACGTGGTCCATGTGCAGACGGGCAAGAACATCGTCAGTTCCATCATCCTGCTCACGCGGCGCAATACCCGCCGTTACGGCGGCTACATTGTGCACTTCGGCATTGTGGTCATCTTCATCGGCATCGCGGGCGGCGCATTCAACCAGTCCAAAGAGATGGAGATGGGCTTCGGCGATTCGCTGCAGATCGGCAGCTACAAGCTGGTCTGCGAGAGCTTTTCGCAGGATTCCAACCCCAACTTCGACACAGAATATGCCCTGCTGAATGTCTTCCACAACGGCAAGAAGATCACCCAGCTCGCACCGGAACGACGCTTCTACACCGCCAGCCAGCAACCCTCCACCATCGTGGCCAACCACTCCACGCTGCAGCGCGATCTCTACGTGATCTACGAGGGCCGCAACCCTGACACCGACCGCCCCATCATCAAGGTCTTCATCAACCCGCTGATCGCATGGATATGGATCGGCGTGGCCATCGTCGTCTTCGGCACCCTCGTTGCGCTGGTTCCCGCGCTGCAACCCGCTCCCGTAACTGCAAAAGCTGTACCCGCACCCGCTGCTACAGGTGGTGACTAAATGAAAACCCGCCGCATCCTGCAACTCGTCTTCGTCTGCGCGCTCGCTTCAACCGCGCTCGGCGTTACCGACCGCTTCAACGACATCGGCCACAAGCTGATGTGTCCCTGCGGCTGCGCCGAGGTGCTGCTGGAGTGCAACCACGTCGGCTGCCCTGATTCAGAAGCCATGCGTGGCCAGCTTGCCGCGCAGTTGAAGGACGGACAGGGCGACCGCCCCATACTGAACTTCTTCGTCGCCAAGTATGGCCCCACCGTGCTGGCTGCGCCCATGCGCGGCGGCTTCGATAACGTGGCGTGGATCATGCCCTTCGCCGTGCTGCTGCTGGCCATCGTGGGCACCTCGCTGCTGGTCCGTAAGTGGCGCGTCCGCACCGTGGCCGCGCCCACTGAGGCAGCCAACGCTCCCCACGATCCTGTGCGCGAGCAGATTCGCAAGGAGACCGAATACTAATGAGCATCCTCGCCGCAGGTCTTCTCACCATCTTTCTCTTCGCCTGGATCTTCTGGCCCGAGAAGAATCCCTTCCACCAGCGCACCAAGACGCGCGTAGATTACCTGCGCGAGCGCAAGGAAGCCATCTACGAAAACCTTCGCGACCTCAGCTTTGAGTACAAGTCCGGCAAATATCCAGACGAAGACTACTCTGCTCAGCGCCTCGCCCTTGAAAACGAAGCCGCCGGTGTGATGGCGGAGATCAGCTCTCTAGAGAAAGCAGCGGCCCGCTAATGTCACTCATTTATCCTGTATCTGTGAACCGCACAGCACGTACCTTCCTCGCACTCGCCGCGCTCAGCCTCTCCGTCAGCGCCTTCGCCGCCACTCTCTCCGGCAACGTCACCAACAAGACGAACAACAAGCCGTCTGCCGGCGACGATGTTGCGCTGCTCGACCTCATGCAGGGCATGAATGAGGCTGGCCACACCAAGACGGACAGCAAGGGTCACTACTCCTTCGATTCGGTGACGGCAGGCCCGCACCTCGTTCAGGTCACGCATAACAAGACCAACTACTTCGCCTCCGCGCCTCCGGGCACGGCAACCGCCGACGTGACCGTCTACGATGCAGCCGCGAAGATTCCCGGCGTGAACGCCGGTATTGACGTGATGCGCATTGAGACCGACCCCAGCGGCGCCACGCTGAACATCATCGAAGTCTTCAACGTGAAGAATGCGTCAACCCCGCCACGCACCCAGGCCGGCGACCACACATTCGACTTTTATCTGCCCGATGGAGCCGTGCTGGGCGATGCCGACGCAACCGCCCCCGGCAGCAGCGCCATGCCCCTCAAGATCACGCCTACGCCGATGAGCGACGCGAAGAACCACTACTCCGTCGACTTCGCGCTCAAGCCCGGCGAATCGCTCTTCCAGGTCAGCTACTCCCTGCCCTACACAGGCAGCGCCACCCTGAAGCTGCACACCACACTGGCAACAGACATGGCCGCGCTGATGCTGCCCAAGAGCATCGCCGTGAAGCCCGCGGCAGGCTCGCCGCTCACACCCGCGGACGGAAATCCTGCCACCCAGACGCTGATCGCACGCGCCGTCCCTGCCGGACAGCAACTCGTCTTCACCGTCTCCGGCACCGGCCAGCTTCCGCGCGACCCCAATGACAATGCCCAGGGCGGCGGCGACCAGTCCGGCATGGGCGGGGGCAGCCCTTCTGCCACTGATACCCGCCCCGGCGGCGGCATGGGCGCACCCATTGACACGCCCGACCCGCTCTCCAAGTACAAGTGGTGGATCGTGGGCGGCCTGCTGCTGGTGATGGCAGCCGTCGGCGGCGTTCTGCTCAGCAAGCCCTCTGGCACGCCCGCAGCCGCACCGCTGCCCGTGGTCGATACCACACCGATGCCTGAGGCCCCACTCTCTGGCCGCAGCACGCTGGACGCGCTGAAGGAAGAGATATTCACGCTGGAGACCGACCGTCTCTCCGGCAAGATCACGGAAGAGGAGTACGCTGAGCATCGCGCCGCCCTGGAAACCATCCTGAAGCGCGCTCTCAAGCGCGGCTAGGTCAGCATAAATCTGGGTGCCCCGGGTCTCGATTCTGAGACCCGGGAACAGGTGCTCACACCGCCATTGCGACCAAACGGCATCTCACTGAGTCCAATCAACAGGAAGTCAGGACACAGATGAACACATTCAAGAGCACGCTGCTTCTCACCATCCTCACGCTTCTGCTCATCGCCATTGGCGAGCACTTTGGCGGCAGCAACGGCGCAATACTCGCCTTTGTTCTCGCCGCAGGTATGAACTTTGTCAGCTACTTCTTCTCTGACAAGATCGCGCTGGCCATGTACCGCGCCCAGCCTGCCACGCGCGACGAGCTCCCCCGCGCCTATGCCACGCTGGAGCGCCTGACCGCAAAGCAGGGCCTGCCCATGCCGAAGGTATTCGTCATCCCGCAGGACTCGCCCAACGCCTTCGCCACCGGGCGCAACCCCGCGCACGCTTCCGTCGCCGTAACCCAGGGCATTCTCAACCTGCTCACCGACGAAGAACTTGAAGGCGTGCTGGCGCATGAGCTGGGGCACGTCCGCAACCGCGATATCCTCACCAGCTCCATCGCCGCCACGCTGGCGGGCGCGATCACGTTGATGGCACGCATGGCCTGGTTTGCACAGATCTTCGGCGGCTACGGCGGGGGCGACAGCCGCCGCCGCGAAGGCGGAGGCATCTCCGCGCTCTTCATGATCATTCTGGCGCCCATTGCCGCAACGCTGATCCAGCTCGCCATCTCGCGTTCGCGCGAGTATGAAGCCGACGCCACCGGCGCGCACATGACCGGCAACCCATACGCGCTGGCCAGCGCACTGCAGAAGCTGGACGCTTACTCGAAGCGCGTGCCCATGCAGGCATCCGCCAGCACCGCGCACCTCTTCATCGTCGCCCCGCTCATCGGCGGAGGCTTCGGTTCGCTCTTCTCCACCCACCCGCCGATTCCCCTGCGGATTCAGCGGCTCATTGGCCGGGATCACGTCTGATGCTGACTACGCTTCGCAGCCTGCGCCTGCTCGCCCTCATCGTGTGGCTTGGCGGCCTCATCTTCTTCGGTGCCGTCATGGCGCACGTCGCCTTTCATGTGCTGCCCACCAAACAGCTGGCGGGCGCGGTCGTGGGTGGGTCGCTGCGCAATCTGCACATCATCGGGATGGTCTGCGGGGCCGTGCTCATCGCCACCACACTGTTGCTCAGTCGCGGACGCCGCATGTGGGTATTCACCGGCATCACCGCGGCAATGCTCGCGCTCACGGCCTACTCGCAGTTCAGCATCCTCCCGCGCATGGATGCCGACCGCGCCGCAGCCAGCGAGATTACGCGCGACTGCACCAGCGCCCCCTGCACCGATTTCAACCGCCTGCATCCGCTTTCGGTGCGCGTAGAAGAAGCCGTGATGGTGGGCGGCCTGGCACTGGTCGTCATGCTGGCGCAGCGCGAAGAATAATCTGCTGCCACGCGAAGCGTTCTGCCGTCCGCGTAGCACCTACACGTTGAACTTGAAGAACAGAATATCGCCGTCTTTGACGACATACTCTTTTCCTTCACTGCGCATCAGCCCAGCTACCTTCACCGCCTGCTCGCTGCCCAGCCGGAAAAGGTCTTCACACGCATAGCAATCGGCCTTGATAAATCCACGCTCGAAGTCCGAGTGGATTACGCCCGCTGCGCCTGGAGCCTTTGTCCCCTGCTTGATCGTCCACGCGCGCACTTCCTGCACGCCGCTGGTGAAGTATGTGATCAGACCCAGCAACTTATATGCAGAATGGATCAGACGGTCCAGCCCCGGCTCTTTCAAGCCCGCAGCTTCCAGAAACTCTCCGCGCTCTGCCGGATCCAGCCGCGCAATCTCCGCTTCCATCGCGCCGCAGATGCGCACCACATCGCTGCCTTCTTCCTTCGCGCGCACCTCGACCAGCTTCGTGTACTCGTTGCCCTCGGCCATGCCGCCTTCATCCACATTGGCAACATAAAGCTGCGGCTTCATCGTGATCAAAAACAGATCCTGCGCCGCGGGCTTCTCCGCATCGTCGAGCTCCGCCGTACGCGCAGGCTTGCCCTCGCGCAGCGCCGCCAGCACCTTCTGCACGGCCGAGTGCTCCAGCTTCTGCTGCGCCGTCGCCGAGTGGCTCTTCGCCACTTTCTCCGTCTTCAGCGCACGCTTCTCCACGCTCTCCAGATCGGCCAGCAACAGCTCCGTGTTGATCACGTCGATATCGTCCAGCGGACTCACCCTGCCCGCCACATGCACCACTTCATCGTCCTTGAAGCACCGCACCACATGCAGGATCGCGTCCGTCTGCCGGATGTGCGACAGGAACTGATTGCCCAGGCCTTCGCCCTTGCTCGCACCTTCCACAATGCCGGCAATGTCGACAAACTCCATGGTCGTCGGCACAATCGAGTTCGGCTTCACCATGGTCACAATCTTGTCCATGCGAGCATCGGGCACCGGCACAATGCCCACATTCGGGTCAATCGTACAGAACGGATAATTCGCCGCCTGCGCATCGGCTGCTGTCAGCGCGTTAAAAATGGTGGACTTGCCCACATTCGGCAGTCCGACAATCCCGCAATTCAAAGGCATAGTTCTAAGTCTCTTTCCTTCTCAAAAATCCAGTTACTTCTATTGGAACACGGCAGCCCTGCTCGCGGCAGACTGGGGAACGAATGCTCGCTCTGCCCGCCTTGCAAGCAACGATTACATTGTCAATTTATGGCTCTAAGAATGGATTCAGCGCCTGGAGCGGATCATTCCACCGCGCGTTTCGCCGTGTACCCATCGCGCGCGATGATGCTGTACTTCAGCGGCTTGCCTTTTTCATCCGCCATGCGCAGAGGATGTCCTTCGCCGTCGATCAGTTCCACATGCAGCTTGCGATACGTGCCGTCCTGCGCCATGTTCGTCGGCTTGTAGGTCACAACATATTCGCTGCGCATCTGCTGGTTGATCGCCCGGAAGACATCAGGCAGCGCGCCCTGGAACATGGGAAAGAAGGCCTGACCGCCGGTCATCTGCGCAAACGTCTTCATCTGGTTGTCAGCCTGCAGATAATTCATGCGCGATATCGGGCCCATGCGTCCCATGCCGTCCGTCATCTCACGCGCAAACTGCCCCGTACCAATCGAGAATATGGTCACATTCGGCGTCGCCTTTACCTTCGCCAGTATCTGGTCCAGGTTGATCTTGCTGAAGGTGTCGCGCCCGCTGGAGATCAGGATGATGTCTTTCCGGCCTTCCACGCGCGTCAGCCGGTCCAGCGTCTCGTAGAGCGCGTCAAACATATTACTGTCGCTCATCCCGGGAATGGTCAGCGTCTCCAGCGAATTCTGCACCACGGTCTTGTCAGAGGTGAAGTCCGTCAGTATCTGCGTGCGCATGTCGTACGTGACCACGGCAATGTAATCATCGGGCCGCAGTTGATCAAAAAACACGCTCGCCGAATTCCGCATGTCGTTGATGAAGGCCCAGCTGTTCGCCGCGAACTCCAGCAGCATCACCGCCGTGATCGGCGTCTGTGTCACCTTCACATCGCGGATAGGCTGCAGCACGCCATCCTCATACACTGCAAAGTTCTTCGCCGTAAGGTTGGGCACAAACATCTTCGTCTTATCCAGCAGAACGCTCACGTTCACATTCACCAGCGAGGAATCGACCCGGATGGTGACATTGCCGATCTTCGGCGGATTGACCACCACCGGCTCGGCTGGCGCGGGCGGCGGTGGTGGCGCTGTCTCCACCGGCTTCTTCTTCGGGATCACGATGGGCCCATTGTCCGTCGCCGGGCCCGAATCCTCCTGCGACGCAGGCGGCGCGGCGGTCTGCGTTCCGGTTGCCGGCGGGGCGATCTGGGCGTGGCAAGGCACAAGACCGGCCGGCATCAGCCCGCACACTATCGCCGCAACTCCAACCAGGTGCTTCATTTGCCGTGTCATACCCACCCTTATCACAATTTGACGTATACGCCGCAGAGACGTTTCACCAAAGGATACGCGCAAATAATTCCTCGCGGCCCCGCCACCTTTGTCATTGTTCTATCATCTACATAAGTAACAGTCTTAACCGCATTAATTACGAGGCCCCACCACTACGATGTCCACCATACATGGTTTTGCCGCGCACGCTGCCGGCGCAGAATTGCTCCCTTACAAATACGATGCCGGCGAACTAAAGCCGCATGAAGTTGAAATTAAGATCTCACACTGCGGCGTCTGCCACTCTGACATTCACTTGATTGATAACGATTGGGGCATCAGCCAGTTCCCTTTTATTCCCGGCCACGAAGTCGTGGGCACCGTGGAAGCCATTGGCTCTGACGTCCTCGATCTCCAGCTCGGGCAGCGCGTCGGCGTCGGCTGGCAGGCTGATAGCTGCGGCATCTGCGAATGGTGTCTACAGGGTGATGAGCACCTCTGCGCCCAGGCACAGCCCACCTGCGTAGGCCGCAACGGCGGCTATGCCGGAGCCATCCGCGTTCGCTCCAAGTTTGCCATCCCGATTCCTGAAGCCATCGCCAGCGAAGGCGCAGGCCCGCTGCTCTGCGGTGGCATCACCGTCTACAGCCCCCTGCGCAATCTCAATGTGCGCCCCTATTCTCGCGTCGCCGTCATCGGCATTGGCGGCCTCGGCCACATGGCCCTGCAGTTTGCCCACGCCTTTGGTGCGGAAGTCACCGCCATCTCGACTTCGAAAGACAAGGAAGAAGAGGCACGCTCCCTGGGCGCTGACCACTTCGTCAACACCCATGAGGGTGCCGCGCTCAAGAACCTTGCCGGCAGCTTTGACGTCATTCTGAACACCGCCAACGCGGATCAGGACTGGCAGTCCTATGTGAACGCGCTGCGTCCCAAGGGGACGCTGGTCTTCCTCGGCGTGCCACCCAAGCCCATCACATTGCAGGCCTTCCCGCTCATCTCCGGGCAGCGCGCCGTCACCGGCAGCCCGACCGGCAGCCCGCGCGATCTGCACGAGATGCTGCATGTAGCCGCTCGCCACAACGTGAAAGCCATCACCGAGCTCTTTGCTATGGACAAGGCCAACGAGGCCATCGCCCTGGTCAAGAAGAACAAGGTCCGCTACCGCGCCGTCCTCGCAAATTAATTTGACCCACGCAGACGCCCCACATCTCACGGTTGAGATGTGGGGTTTCTCATTGCACCCTCGTCTTCCGCTACACTTGCACGTAGCCTCATGCGCTTTGAACTCTTCATCGCCGCGCGCTACCTCCGCGCCCGCCGCCGCCAGGCGGTGGTCGGCGTTATCACCGCCATCTCCGTCGCCGGAGTCGCCGCCGGGGTCGCCTCGCTCATCCTCGCGCTGGCCATCACCAACGGCATGCGCCGAGACCTACAGCAGCGGCTGCTGGGCTCCACTGCCCACGTCGAACTCATGCGCACACTCGGCGACGGGATGCGCGACTGGCGCCCACTGCTCGCCCATCTCCGCAGCCAGCCACACGTCACCGCAGCTGCTCCCGGCCTCTACGGCCAGGTGCTTATCTCCCGCGGAGCACGCAGCGGCGGCGCACTCATCAAAGGCATCATTCCGGCAGACGAACGCACCGTCAGCGAACTGCTGCAGACGGTGAAAGACGGCAGCGCAGCGCCGCTGGAAGCCGCCGCCGCCCAATCCAAAGACCTGTCCACTCCCACGCCCCCCATCGTGATCGGCGGCGATCTCGCGCAGA
Organism: Acidobacteriaceae bacterium; assembly: GCA_031296355.1. Next base: position 24,392 of record JARLFX010000066.1, on the reverse strand, counting down.
CCATTGGCGCACAGGTAGGCGACACCGTGCTCGTCACCAGCCCGCAGGGCGAGCTGACCCCGCTCGGACTGATCCCGCGCTATCAGCGCTTCCAGGTCGTCGGAATCTTTAGCTCCGGCTTCTACCAGTACGATTCCAGCTACGCCTTCCTGCGCCTCACAGACGCGCAACGGCTCTTCTCAGAGCCCGACCTCATCTCGGTCATCAGCTTCAAAGTCGACGATCTCTACCACGCAAACGCCATCGGCCACGAGATCGAAGCCGCAGCTGGCCCTGGCTTCCAGGCCACCAGTTGGATGGAGCAGAACCGCGAACTCTTTCGCGCCCTCAAGCTGGAGCAGATCGTCACCTTCATCGTCATCGCGCTCATTGTCTGCGTCGCCGCGCTCAACATCTTGATCGCGCTCACCATGATGGTGATGGAGAAGACCCGCGACATCGCCGTACTCATGAGCTTCGGCGTCCGCGCCGAACAGGTACGCCGCATCTTCCTTTTCCAGGGTCTGCTCATCTCGCTCATCGGCACCACGCTTGGGATGCTGATCGGCTTCGGAGCCGCGTGGGCTGGCGGACACTACCGCTTCATCCACCTGGATGCATCGGTCTACTCGATCGACTATCTCCCCTTCGCGCCGCGCATCGTTGACGCTATTATCGTCGCCGCTGTCTCACTCGGCGTCAGCCTGCTGGCTACGCTCTATCCCTCCAGCTCTGCCGCCCGCATTCTGCCGGCAGAGGCGCTGCGCTACGAATAATCCAGCATCTCCAAAATCCGCCGAGGCATCCAACTCCCCATGGACCGCAAACTCAAATACCCCAAAGTCTCCCCCGAGCCCTACGCCAGGCAATCTGACCTTGAGCACTACCTCAGCGCCGAGAGCGGCCTCGAACACAACCTGCTCACATTCGTCCGCCTGCGCGCCTCGCTGCTCAACGGCTGCCACTTCTGCATCGACCTGCACACTTACGAGCTGAAAAAAGATAACGAGACGCCCGACCGCATCACCAGCATCGCCGACTGGCGCAACACCAATCTCTACACGCACCGCGAACGCGCCGCGCTCGCCTGGGCCGAAGCCATCACCAACATTCAGGACGGCCACGTGCCCGACGCCATCTTCGAGGAGGTCAGCGAACACTTTACTGAGAAGGAATTAGTGGATCTCACCTGGGCGGTCGCCAGCATCAACGCATGGAACCGTATGGGCATTGTCTTTCAACCCGAGTTCCATGAACCCCGCAATCAAGTAAGCTAGTCGCATGGAGAATGCGACGATCTCGCAGCCACTGACCGAGCCAAGCCATGCACACAGCGCCATCCTGCGCGTCTCGCATCTCGCCAAGTCCTACACCACGGGTCGCGGCACGCTCGATCTCTTCCTCGATCTCAATCTCTCGCTCTCCCCCGGCGATCTCGTAGCCATCGTCGGCGAATCCGGCGCAGGCAAATCCACTCTGCTGCACATCCTTGCCGCGCTGGACACACCGACCTCCGGTGAAGTCCTCTGCGATGGCGTCGTGCTCTCCTCCCTCACGCCCGCGCAGCAGGCCGACTTCCGCAACCGCTCCATCGGCTATGTCTGGCAGTTCCACTACCTGCTGCCTGAATTCACTGCGCTGGAGAACGTCGCCATGCCGCTGCTCGCCCGCGGCGTCGCCCGCAAAGCCGCCCTGGCCGAAGCCGAAAAGTGGCTGGCCGAGGTCGAACTGGCAGACCGCGCCGACCATCGCTCCGGCGAGCTCTCCGGCGGCGAGCAGCAGCGCGTCTCCCTGGCCCGCGCACTCATCACCCAGCCCAAAATCCTGCTGGCAGACGAGCCCACCGGCGATCTGGACGGACGCACCGCAGACGTCGTATTTGCCCTGCTGCAGCGCCTGCACGCCGCCCACGGCCTTACCTCGGTTCTGGTCACCCACCACCTCGGTTTTGCACGCCGCTGCCAGCGTGCCTTCCTCCTCCGCGGCGGCCAACTTACTGAAACCGCACCAGCAAGCCTCTAAGCACCGCCGCCGCCGGAAGGCTTACCTCGCTCGTGAAGAACTCTTCCGGGAGACCACTTTCCCACAACCGCCCTCCCGGATTGCACCATTTTTGTTGTAGTGTATGTCTATCTCCCACGGAATCTTTCCGGAAGCGCGCTCACCGGAATCCAGCCGGAGGAGATGTGCATCTAATTGAGAACAGTCACCGAAGACCCGCTAGTTAAACCGCCGTTCCGCTCAGCACGAACGGTCATCAACAGGACGGTTTCAGCCAAGGGGGAACATGTTCGAACGGTATACAGAAAAAGCGCGGCGCGTAATCTTCTTTGCGCGTTATGAGGCAAGCCAGTTCGGCTCGCCGTACATTGAAACCGAACACCTGCTGCTCGGCCTGCTCCGCGAGGACAAGGCGCTGACAAACAGATTCCTGCGCTCCCACGCCTCGGTCGAATCGATCAGAAAGCAGATCGAAGGCCACACCACCATCCGCGAAAAAGTCTCCACCTCGGTGGATCTGCCCCTCTCGAACGAGTGCAAGCGTGTGCTCGCCTATGCGGCTGAAGAGGCCGAACGGCTCTCCCACAAACACATCGGCACCGAACACCTGCTGCTGGGCCTGCTGCGCGAAGAAAAGTGCTTCGCCGCTGAAATCCTGCATGAGCGCGGTCTGCGCCTTCCCGCCATCCGCGAAGAGCTACAGCGCACCACGCAGGAGAAAGCCCCCTCGCAGCAGCAGAGCCGCCAGCGCGAATCCTCCATGCTGGGTGAGTTCTCCCGCGACCTCACCCAGGCGGCGGCAGACAATGCCATGGACCCGCTCATTGGCCGCGATCAGGAACTGGAGCGTCTCGTCCAGATCCTCTGCCGCCGCACCAAAAACAATCCTGTGCTCATCGGCGAGCCCGGCGTCGGCAAAACCGCCATCGTCGAAGGCCTCGCCCAGCGCATTGCAGACGGCGAAGTTCCCAGCTTCCTCGCCGATAAACGCGTGCTCGCGCTCGACCTCTCGCTCATCGTCGCGGGCACCAAATACCGCGGCCAGTTCGAGGAGCGCCTCAAAACCATCATGAAGGAATTGATGGAGAACCAGAACACCATCATCTTCATCGATGAGTTGCACACCCTCGTCGGCGCAGGCTCGGCAGAGGGCTCGCTCGACGCCGCCAACATCCTGAAGCCCGCACTCAGCCGCGGTGAGATCCAGTGCATAGGCGCCACCACACCGGCGGAGTATCGCAAATCCATCGAGAAGGATCGCTCACTGGAGCGCCGCTTCCAGGCCGTCAAGGTGCCGCCGCCCAACGAAGAAGATGCCATCAAGATCATCATGGGCATCAAGGAGAAGTATGAGAAGTTCCACGCCGTCAGCTACACCGACGATGCGATCACCTTCTCCGTCTCCCACTCCAACCGCTACATCCCCGACCGTTTTCTGCCAGACAAGGCGATCGATCTGATCGACGAAGCCGGTGCGCGCGTCAAGCTGCGCCAGACCTCGCTGCCCGAGGAGATCACCGAAGTCCAGAAGCGCATCAAGTTCATCGTGCACCGCATGGAGAACGCCATCGCGAACCATGAGTTCGAGAAGGCGCGTTTCTATTCGGACGAAGAGCGCAAAGAGCGTGAGAACCTGCGCGCCCTCCGCGACAAGTACCACCTCGACGATTCTTCCGCCGGCATCGTCACGCGCGAAGACATTGAAGATGTGGTCAGCCGCTGGACCGGCGTGCCCATCACCTCCATCAAGGAAGAGGAGACGCAGAAGCTCCTCCGCGTCGAATCCGAACTGCACAAGCGCATCATCTCGCAGGAGAAGGCGATCTCTGCCCTCGCCCGCGCGATTCGCCGCTCTCGTGCCGGCCTGAAGAACCCTGCCCGCCCCATCGGCAGCTTCCTCTTCCTCGGCCCAACCGGCGTCGGCAAAACCGAGATGGCGCGCACTCTGGCGCAGTTCCTCTTCGGCTCGGAGAAGTCGCTCATCCGCTTCGACATGTCGGAGTTCATGGAGAAGCACAGCGTCTCCAAGCTCATCGGCTCGCCTCCGGGCTATGTCGGTTACGAGGAAGGCGGCCAGCTCACCGAGCGCGTCAAGCGTTCGCCCTACTCCGTCGTCCTGCTCGACGAGATCGAAAAGGCGCATCCGGATGTCTTCAACATCCTGCTGCAGGTCTTTGAAGACGGCCAGTTGACTGACGGACTCGGCAACACGGTGGACTTCAAGAACACCATCCTCATCATGACCTCGAACATCGGGGCCAAGCACCTGCAGAAGCGGCAGGGTCTCGGCTTCCAGACGAGCAATGAAGACATGGTGGCCGACAAGATGGAAGAACTGGTGAAGGGCGACGTGAAGCGCACCTTCAACCCTGAATTCCTGAACCGCTTGGACGAGATCATCATCTTCCAGGCGCTCTCGGATTCGGACCTCATCCAGATTCTCGAACTGCTCGTACAGCAGCTCAATACGAATCTGGTGCACAAGGCGATCACCATCTCCGTCACCGACGAGGCGAAGAAGTGGATCATCGAGAAGACGCTCTCCGACCGTACCTACGGTGCACGTCCCCTGCGCCGCGCCCTGCAGCGCTACGTGGAGGACCCGTTGTCGGAGGCACTCATCGCCGGCAACATCACCGAGCGCCCAGCGTTCCTCGAGGTCTATCTCGAGAACAACTCGCTCTTCTACCGCCCCCTCACCCAGGACGGCGGCGACAAGGACGACAACCTCGCCGGCGTCGCATTGACGACCACCTAACCGCAACACAGGCACAAAACAGAGGCCCCGCGAGCGGGGCCTCTGTTTTTGAGCTACAATTCCGCGCATGCGGGTACGATGCACTACGGCCGTTCTTTATATCTGTAGCATCTCCTTAACCATTAGCGCACAGCAGCCGGTCGCTAAAATTCCCTCACTTCCAAACTGGATGTTTGTTTCCGTAACACTGGAGACAACTATAAGTTCAGCAACGTCGCATGTGGGAAATATGGCTGTTTATCAAACAACTGAGCCCATTGTCATAGACGGCTATACATTTATTCCAAAAGGAACAACGTTTACACGAAGGGTTCTTTGGGTGCAGCCTTTCAGCAAGCAACAATGCCATAACGGAATACTGGAGTTGACCGGCCCACATCTCACCTGGCCCGATGGCCAGAAACTCATAAGTTCTATGACGAAAGAATTTCCTTATGATCCTCAGGGAAAACTGTTGGACAAATACAAAGAACATAATTCGGGAAAATCGCATAAGATTGGTGAAAAAACAAGTGAAGCAGTTGCTGTAACTCTACAAATTGCAACACTTCCTATTGCACTTGCAATTGCGCCGATTGTTGTTTCCGCTGAAAAGATTTCGGGGCATTCCGCCAGTAGCAAGGTCGTTGGGGCTTCCTATCAGAAGAACTGTAAGAGCGATAAATTTGAAGGCCAAGACTTTACAGTCAGTGCAGGAACCAACTTCTATCTTGTACTTGAATCAGAAAGTCACTATATGAAAAGAATCAATAGTCCAGATGCCCCATAACAAGGATTGAACAGGAGCTTCCATGAACCGTCGCGACTTCACCACCCTGCTACCCGCCGCAATGCTCTCTGCCGCCGCACTTCTGCCGGAAGCAGCCAAAGCTCAGTCCCCCAAATCTTATCCGCCGCTGAAGTCCGGCGGCTTTCCGCCCGGGCCCAAGTACGTCCAGCAGTCTGGCCGCGACTCTCGCCGCTTCTTCGCCGGTATGCTGCCAGACAATATCCGCAGCGAATGCCACATGACCACCATTGAACCCGGCACGCCGCACGAACCCGTCAACAAGCATCTGCACTCTGAGGTCTGGTACTGCGTCGAAGGCACTGTCTCGCTCAACATCAATGGCGTCGAGCACACCCTGAACGCGGGCGACGTCGGCCTCTGCGCCGCGGGCGATCTGCACTACGTGACCAACATCGGCAAAACGCGCGCCACATACTTCGTCATCACGGTGGGCCCACCCGAACCACCCGCCGCCTAGCTCAAAGCACAAAAAAGCCCCGGCAGCGCGCCGGGGCTTTTTGTTGCAACACAACCTTACGCAACCAGATTCGAAACCGTCTTCACGGCTCCGCTTGCCAGATCGACTGCGGTATTCACGGTCTTGGTGGCTTCGTGCAGCACGTCTTCCGCCTGCCGGCTGTAGCGGTTGGCTGCTTTCTTCACATACTTCCCGGCAGAGTCAACGTATTCGCGCGCGTCTTCCAGCCCCTCATGCAGTTGCTTCCGGGCCACACGGCTCGCCCTTGGCCCATAGACTGCGGCCAATACACCCACGCCCACACCTGCGCTAAACGCAATCCAAAACTTCAGGTCACTCATGATTCACCTCGTGGAACAAAATTCAATCCCTGTCAATTTCGATTCCCCCTTGCACAAAATGGTTGGCTTTTCCTACATTCGCTAGCATGATGACTTGAGCGTGACCAACATCACCAAATTCGGTGCTGCCATTTCGCTTAATATTCGTGCAACTTTAGTGCAAATATCCTCTGCAACTTCTGTCTTATAGTCGTGGCACGGGAGTAGGATGGAACCCGTCTAGAACAGGCGTCAGGCTAAAGAAGTCAGTTCACAAGACTGCTTTTCCCAGGAGAACGTTATGCATGACTTTCTGATCGCCATTGCCTTTATTGCCATCGTGGTTACTCCGGCGTTGTTGGCCAGCCGCTCACACAGCAAAGAAGAAAAAGCCTCCTAGCTGCTGTGCTTCCAGCGCCTTTTGGAGGAATCAAAAGGTGCATTGGCAAGATGTGACCCCTCTCCTGGAATTGCCTGTCATTTCTACCGTTAGCAGCTAAAGTCTCCTCTAGGAGACCCCTTGGCTATGCCCCACGGCTTACACGACTTCCTCATTGGCTTTGCATTTGTCCTCATAGTGGTTTGCCCGGCCTTCGCCGCGCTCAACCCTTTGCGCGAGAAACACCGCCTCTAAAGCCCGGCCAGCTCTCTCGCCCGCACAAACACCCGCGCAAACATCGCCCGCGTCAGCACACCTGTGTTCGTATTGCGCAGCGACGGGTGATAACTCGCCAGCAATTGCATCCCGTTCGGCAACTCATACTCCGCACCATGGCGAAACGCATACGCTGACCGCCGCTGGATAACGCCCGCGCCCACCAGGTGCGCCAGATAGCCGTCAAACGCGATCTTTCCCAGGCACACCACCACGCGCACCCGCTTCAGCGCCGCAATCTCTTCCGCCAGATGGCTCGCACAGTTGCGAATCTCCTCCGGCAGCGGCTTGTCACCGGGCGGCGCACACTTCACCACCGAACATATCCACGCATGCTTCAGCCGCAGACCGTCCTCTCGCGCGATCGCTTTGGGCTTGCTCGCCAGCCCCAGCTCATGCAGCACCGGATACATAAAATCACCCGATCCGTCGCCGGTGAAGGGCCGCCCCGTCCGGTTTGCCCCATGCGCTCCCGGAGCCAATCCCAGGATCAGTATCCGCGCCTTCTCATCGCCGAATCCCGGCACCGGCTTCGACCAGTACACCTGGTCTCGGTAGGCCTTGCGCCGCGTCTCCCCAATGCCCTTGCAGTAGCTCCGCAGCCGCTCGCACCGCCCGCAGCCCGTGATCCGTGCATCCAGCTGCTGCAGCACACTCAAAGCCTTTATTGCAGGCACCGGCGCTCGCCGCCTCGGCGATGGCATCAAAGAGATAGGTGCCTGAACAGAAAGCGAATGGGCCTTCCGTAACTCCGTTTTTTGCGTGGTTTTAATCTGAATTATCCGTAGCAGCGTACTACCAGTTACCATACTATCTGGGTCCTGCGTTTGCTCCGTGCATGCTGTGCTGAGGTATTTGTCCGTGTCTTCACCAGAAGTTGAAAAATCCAGACCGCGTTCTGATCTGTTGCGTTCGGGAATGCTCACGGTTTTGGCGCTGGCCTGTTTCCTTACGCTGCTGGCCATCGGCTGCCGTACCAGACACCACCAGTTTTACCAGGCGGTGGAAAGCCCGCGCCTTCTCATCGGCGGTCGCGAGCCCGTCGTGCTCACGCGGCCCCAATCCGACGGCGGCCTGCTCCCCGAACTCATCTCCGCCACACTGCTACCCGGTCGCGGCATGAACCTGCTACAGCTCACCGCATACCTCCCCGGCACCGGCATGGTACCCATCTTTGCCTCGCCGGAGCCCGATCAGGTCAATACACTGCTATCCGCCCCGGATGCAGACCGCAACGGCGCAGGCAGTGCCGCGTTCGGCGGTTCGCTGCTGCTGCCGTTTGACGGCCCCACCACCGGCACGCTTTCTGCTGACGGACAGACCATCGCCATCCCCTGGCATGGCAAGACGCTCACCCTGCCCACAGACGCAGCCGGCCGCCCTATCTCATCCAACGGCCTCTTCAACAACATGGCCCCCACCTCCCTGGAAGTGGATGCGCTGCCTGACGGGGAGATGTCCACCGCGGTCTTTGAGCCCGGCGATTTCAAGGGACGCTGGCCCTCCACGACCCGCGTCACCGTCGTCACCACCCTCACCCGCAAGGCAGTCGACATCACCATTACCGCGCAGAACACCGGCAACGAGCCCGAGCCCATGAATATCGGCTGGCGTCCCTTCTTTGCTATCCCCAGCGGCCAGCGCAGCCAGGTCCAGCTCATCCTGCCCTCTTCCGAACGCGCTGCGACGGACTCCGGGGGAAACTTCACCGGCCAGTCGCTTCCTGTCGCCAACACCCCCTACGATTTCTCCCCACCCAACGGCGCCGCGCTGGGCAGCAGCGCACTCGATGCCACCTACCTGCATCTGCATAGCAACCTCATTCAGGACGCGCCCGTAGCCGAGTTGATTGACCGCCTCGGCACCTACGGGCTCCGCATCACCCTGCTCTCGCCCACCATCAAGGCGCTGCACGTCGTCGCACCCGCCGGCAAACCCGTGGTCTCCATCGCACCCCGGATGAGCCTCGACAACAACCTGGCCAAGGCTGAAGGCATCACTACCCTGCAGCCCGGCGACTCCATTGAATGGAAGCTGCGCCTTGAGATCTTCCGCCCCAGCCATACTTCTGATTCCGTCTCCATCCACTAGCTCCCAGCAATTACTCTCCCTCCAGCTCCCGCCCGGTTTGACCCTCCACAACGCACACCCGTACCATAGAGACTAGAGACGCCCGCCGCGCAAGTTCCCTATCTCCACAAAGCGGCTATACCTTGGCGAACCCATCTGGAAGGCATGGCATTGAGCACATCTGAAGTAACTCCCGAGACGTCCCCTGTAACCGAAGTTTCCGCACCCGAAGCCCACGATCACGATCATGATCATGAAGGTCACGATCACTCGCATGAGGGCCACGACCACGAAGGGCACACTCACGGCCCCTCGCTGAACCCCGAGTGCACCCGCGAGATCGAAGTCGAAGCTCCTGCCGCTGAAGTCGACAAGAGCTACAAGCGCGTCATCAAGGGCTTCCAGAAGCAAGCCCGCTTCCCCGGCTTCCGCGCCGGCAAGGTTCCGGAGACCCTCATCCGTTCGCGCTACGCGAAGGAGATTCGCCAGGAAGTCCTGGAGACCCTCGTCTCCGAGAAGTTCCGCACGGCCATCGAAGAACAGAAGCTCCGCCCCATCTCCCAGCCGCAAATCGTCGAGATGCTGCTCAATGAAGGCGCGCCCCTGAAGTTCAAGGCCGCATTCGAAGTGCTGCCGGAGTTTGACGTCAACGGCTACGACACCATCTCCATCGAGAAGCCTGACACCGCCCTCACCGAGGATGAGTACGAGGGCGAGCTCGCCCGCATCCTCGACCAGCACTCCTCCGTCGAGCCCGTAACCGAAGAGCGCCCCCTCGCTGAAGGCGACTGGGCCGAGATCGAGTTTAAGGGCGAGATTAAGGATCTCGCGCAGACCGTTGGCGAAGATGGCCTCGAGAGCAAGAAGACGGAAGCGCCCATCAGCGGCGACGACGTGCTCGTGGAGATCGGCGGCCGCAACACCCTGCCCGCTTTCACCAGCGCACTCGCCGGCAAGAAGCCCGGCGAAGAGCTCTCCTTTGAAGTCGAGTACCCCGCGGACTTCGGCGAACAGCGTCTCGCCGGCAAGGCCGTTGCCTACGACGTGAAGATCATCGCCATCAAGAAAAAGGTGAAGCCGGAGCTCAACGCCGACTTCGCCAAGCAGCTCGGCAACTACGAGAGCTACGACGACTTCATCGCCAAATTCCGCGAGCAACTAGCTGGCAGCAAAAAGAGCCGCCTGGAAAACATCGCGCAGGAGAAGATGGTCGAAGCCCTCGCGGCGAAGTTCACCTTCCCCGTACCGGAATCGCTGGTGCAGCAGCAGGTGGACGCGCGGCTTGACCGCGGTCTGCGCGCTCTCGCCCAGCAGGGCATGACCTCCGAGCAGATGCGCCAGCTTGATTTCGACCGCCTGCGTGCCGCCCAGCGCGATGCCGCAGTCAACGAAGTGAAAGCCTCGCTCATCCTCGACAAGATTGCCGATGCAGAGAAGGTGGAGATCCCGCAGGAAGACCTCGACCGCGAGATTCTCATGCTCTCCATCCAGCATCGCGAGCCCTTGCAGGAGCTGCAGGAGCGTTTGGCGAAGGACGGCTCTCTGGATAGAATCAGAGAACAACTCCGCCGCGAGAAAACCAGCAGCACCCTCTACGCAAGACTCGCAGGCTAGTTCCAACGTTTGTCATCCGGTTTTTTGTCATCCTGAGCGCAGCGAAGGATCTGCTTCTGCCTTTGCTGTTGCTTTTGCACTGGAAACATAACAGCGGGGTTCGCACCCCGGGAAGAAAAGGAAGAGAGCTATGGGACTTGTACCAATGGTCATCGAGCAGACGAGCCGGGGCGAACGCGCCTACGACATCTACTCCCGCCTGCTTCGCGACAACATCATCTTCCTCGGCACGCCGATTGACGACAACATCGCCAACGTCATCATCGCCCAACTCCTCTTCCTCTCCGGTGAAGACCCGGAGAAGGACATCCAGCTCTACATCAATTCGCCGGGCGGCTCCATCACCGCTGGCCTGGCCATCTACGACACCATGCAGTACGTGAAGAACGATGTGCTCACGCTCTGCGTCGGGCAGGCCGCCAGCATGGGCGCCTTCCTCCTGATGGCCGGCAAGAAGGGCAAGCGTTTCGCTCTGCCCAACTCGCGCATCCTCATTCACCAGCCTTCCATGGGCGGTCTCAGCGGTCAGGCAACGGACATTGACATCCACGCCCGCGAAATCCTTCGCATCCGCGAGATCACCAACAAGCTCATGAGCCAGAACACCGGCCAGGCGCTTGAGCGCATCGAGCGCGATGTGGAGCGCGACTTCATCATGAACGCTCCTCAGGCCAAAGAGTACGGCATCATCGACGACATCATGGATCGCGCGAAGAGCTAACCGCAACTTCAACGAAACAAAAGATGCCCAGCGGTTCACACAACGCTGGGCATCTTTCTTTTGTTTGTCATCCTGTAGCGGAACGGAGAGATCTGCTTTTATCTTTTTGATTTGTCATTCTGACCCTTGAGCGAAGCGAAGGGGAAGAATCTCAACCTGCTCCCTGACCACGAATGTCCCACACCTCCACCGCATCGTTATTACCCACCCAGATACACCACCCATCCGTGCTATCCCCTGCCCCTTTCATCGCACTAAAGTGTTCTTTGCGCCCCATTTCTCCACCGCTGCAGGGGTGTAAAATCAGGTATCGTCATCCAAAGCAATCGCAGTAACCGGGAGCACTCGAACTCATGAAGACCACGCGCGGTACCGAAGAATCACTTCGCTGCTCGTTCTGCCACAAATCGCAGGACGCGGTCGCCAAGCTCATCTCGTCACCCTCGGACTACCCCCGCGCCTACATCTGCGACGAGTGCGTCGCCGTGTGCAACTCCATTCTGGAAGACGATCGCACCGAGGCCCAGCCCGGTGCAGCCCCCGCGCATCTGCCCAAGCCGCATGAGGTCAAAGCCTTCCTCGACGAGTACGTCATCGGCCAGGACCAGACCAAGAAGAAGCTCGCCGTCGCGGTCTACAACCACTACAAGCGCATCCAGATGAACCGCACGCGCGGCAACGATGTAGAGCTCGCCAAGTCAAACATCCTGCTCGTCGGCCCCACCGGTTCCGGCAAGACGCTGCTCGCCCACACCCTCGCGAAGATGCTCGACGTTCCCTTCGCCATCGTGGACGCCACCACCCTCACCGAAGCCGGCTACGTCGGCGAAGACGTAGAAAACATCATCCTCAAGCTCCTGCAGGCGGCAGACGGTGACGTTGCCCGCGCCCAGACCGGCATCATCTACATCGACGAGATCGACAAGATCGGCCGCAAAGACGAGAACCCATCCATCACCCGCGACGTCTCCGGCGAAGGTGTGCAGCAGGCGCTGCTCAAGATTCTCGAAGGCACCATCGCCAACGTTCCGCCGCAGGGTGGCCGCAAACATCCGCATCAGGAGTTCACCATCGTCGACACCACGAACATCCTCTTCATCTGCGGTGGCGCATTCGTCGGCCTGGAGAAGGTCATCGGTCGCCGCATCGGCAAGAAGGCCCTCGGCTTCAAGGCCTCTGACGCAGAAGAGAACGTCGACGCCATCACCCCCATCCGCACCCAGCGCGACTCCGAACTTCTCCGCCAAGCGGAGCCGCAGGATCTACTCAAGTACGGCCTCATCCCTGAGTTTGTCGGCCGCCTCCCTGTCCTCGGCATCCTCGACGAGCTCGACGAAGCCGCGCTGATCGAGATTCTCACCAAGCCGCGCAACGCCATCCTGAAGCAGTACGCCAAGCTCTTCGAGTACGAGAACGTGAAGATCACCTTCACTGAAGACGCCGCCCGCGAGATCGCCCGCGAAGCTCTGTCGCGCAAGGTCGGTGCCCGCGGCCTCCGTATGATCCTCGAAGAGCTCATGCTCGACCTCATGTACGCCGTCCCCGGCAACAAGAAGATCAAGGACCTGGAGATCACAGCCGAGATGGTCAAATCCCGCGAACTGATCATCCCCGTCCAGCTTGAAAAAGCCGGCTAGAGTTCGATAGATTGTCATCCCGAGCGAAGCCGAGGGACCTGCTTTTCTACCTCTGCCGCTCACACCACACGAAGTTCCATTCCTCACGGTTCCATCGCCTGTGAATGGGACTTCACGTCTCACCCCCGCTCCCCACATTCCCCCCACAATCTCCCCTCCAAACCCATTACAATCATGTGAAGCTGGTATAACCGCCCCATGAATCGTAACGGCCCCTGCGGCGTCTAATCTATATCCACGCAACAGCAGCCAAGGAGCAAAATGACCTCATCCGCGCATGACAAAGAATTCCTCAACGGCGATGTGCGCAAGCTGCCCATGATGCCGATCCGCGACATGGTCATCTTCCCTTTCATGATGACGCCTTTTGTCGTTGGCCGTGAGTCCAGCATCCGCGCCCTCGAAGAGGCCCTCACCGGCGACCGCAAGATCTTCCTCGCCACCCAGCACGACGCCGCCACCGACGAGCCCACGGCCAAAGACATCTACACCACCGGCACCATCGGCAACATCGTGCAAAGCGTCAAGATGCCCGACGGCAACATCAAGGTACTCGTCGAAGGCGTCGAGCGCGCCCGCGCCACCAACGTATCTGATGCCGACGGCTTCTTCGTCGCCACCGTCGTCACCTCCAAGGCGCAGCTTGAGACTACCCCCGCCATCGAGCTCCTCACCCAGCGCGTCACCTCGCTCTTTGAGCAGTACGTCAAGCTGCAACAGTCGCTCAATCTTGAGACCGTCGTCTCCTCCGTCCGCATGGACGAGCCCGCCAAGCTGGCAGATATCATCGCCGCCAACCTGCAGCTCACCATCGACGACAAACAGCAGCTGCTCGACCTCTTCGATCCTGAGCTCCGCCTGGGCCGCGTTGCCGACGTGCTCGACATCGAGATTGAAAAGCTGAACATGGACCGCACCATCCAGTCGCGCGTCAAGCGCCAGATGGAGCGCGCGCAGAAAGAGTACTACCTCAACGAGAAGATCAAGGCCATCCAGAAGGAACTTGGCCGCGGCGAGCGCTCTGAATTCGACGAGTTGAAGAAGAAGATTGAGATCTCCGGCATGCCCAAAGACGTGGAGGAGAAGGCCACGCAGGAGCTGAAGAAGCTCGAAGCCATGCCGCCCATGTCCGCCGAGTCCACCGTCTCGCGCAACTACCTCGACTGGCTCCTCGCCGTGCCATGGAAGAAAAAATCTAAGGAAATTCGCAGCATCGAGCACGCGGAAAAAATCCTCAACGAGGACCACTATGGCCTGGAGAAGATCAAGGACCGCATCCTCGAATTCCTCGCCGTCCGCCAGCTCGTCAAAAATCCCAAGGGCTCCATCCTCTGCTTCGTCGGACCTCCCGGCGTTGGCAAGACCTCGCTCGGCATGTCCATCGCCAAGGCCACGGGCCGCAAGTTCGTCCGCATGTCGCTCGGCGGCGTGCGCGACGAAGCCGAGATTCGCGGCCACCGCCGCACCTACATCGGCGCGCTACCGGGCCAGATCATCCAGTCGATGAAGAAGGCCGGCACCCGCAACCCCGTCATCATGCTCGACGAAGTCGACAAGATGGCCTCCGACTTCCGTGGCGACCCCGCCTCTGCCCTGCTCGAAGTTCTCGATCCCGAGCAGAACTCCAGCTTCCAGGATCACTACCTCGACGTCGAATACGATCTCTCGCAGGTTCTCTTCGTCTGCACTGCCAATGTCCTCCACACCATCCCCGGCCCCTTGCAGGACCGCATGGAGATCCTCCGCCTGCACGGCTACACCGAGCAGGAGAAGGTGGAGATCGCCCGCCAGTACCTCGTCAAGAAGCAGCTCGAAGGCACCGGCCTCACCGGCGAGCAGATCGAGTTCGCAGAAGACGCTCTGCCCGAGATCATTCGCGGCTACACTCGCGAAGCCGGCGTCCGCAACCTCGAGCGCGAGATCGGCAACGTCTGCCGCAAGGTCGCCCGCCGCGTCGTCTCGCAAAAGGAAAAAGCAAAAGCCGAAATTACCGCCGAAAACATCTCCGACTACCTCGGCGTCTCAAAATTCCACGCCTCGCAGGTGCAGGAGAAATCCGAAATCGGCCTCGTCACCGGCCTTGCGTGGACAGAGGTCGGCGGCAGCATCCTCCAGACCGAAGTCCAGGTTCTTGATGGCAAAGGCAAGCTCACCCTCACCGGTCAGCTTGGCGACGTCATGCAGGAATCGGCCCAGGCCGCGCTCAGTTACATCCGCTCACGCGCCCTGCACCTCGGCCTTGCCCGCGATTTCTATCGCGCGCTCGACATCCACATCCACGTGCCCGAAGGCGCCATTCCCAAAGACGGCCCCTCCGCCGGCATCACCCTGGCCACCGCTCTCACCAGCGCTCTTACCAAGATTCCCGTGCGCCGCGAGATTGCCATGACCGGTGAGATCACGTTGCGCGGCAAGGTGCTCGCCATTGGTGGCCTCAAAGAGAAACTCCTCGCAGCCCACCGTGCCGGCATCTTTGAAGCCATTCTCCCGGCGGAGAATAAGCGCGACCTGCCCGACTTTCCTCCGCTCCTTCGCGACACCATGAAGCTTCACTTTGTAGAGACCATGGACGAAGTCCTGAAGCTCGCACTCGAAGGCCCTCTGCCTGAGTTGAAAGAAGAGACGCCTCCCGCGCTGGCGGTTCCGCCCGCGACTGATGTCATCGCTCCTGTCACTCATCAGTAATCTTTATTCGCACGCAGAAAAGCCGCCTCGGCGTGAGGCGGCTTTTCTGTGCCTTAAATATCGATTACAGTAACCCTCAACTCGCGCTTCTGTTCGTGAAGAAGTGTGCAATGAGTGAGATGAGCGCGAAGAGCAGCAGGAGATGAATCAGAAAACCGCTCACGTGGAACATCACAAATCCGCCCAGCCACAACAGGATGAGAAGTATCGCCAATCCAATAAACATGATCTGACCCCATGGACTGCAAAGTAATTCGCAACCGCTGCGAACCCATTCCATGAGAGCTGTATTGCTCGCCTAACGTTGCCTTCGACCGTCACAATTTGCTCGCCCGCCCCTGAATCTTCGAGAGTACTTCAATATATCTTTCCTCTACGGCTAACACGGCCTCCCTCGCTTGCATCTATCCATTTGGAACATTCGGTTCATATTGCTTTTACGAGGACACTTATATGCTGGGCACAGTTCTTCTCATCCTTCTCATCCTGATGCTGATTGGCTCCATTCCCGCGTGGCCCTACAGTTCGGGCTGGGGATACTATCCCAGCGGCGGCCTCGGCCTCGTCGTACTCATCGTCATCATCCTGCTCGTCATGGGCCGCATCTGAACTTCCGCTCAACGCAACGATGCGGTGGCCACAAGCCACCGCATCATTTGCAACCCTGTCATCTTGAGCACGCTACAAACTCATTCAGCCCCGCATGGCTGTATCCCAAAACCTCCAGGTTCACAATCGTGCCCTCTCGCCATAAACATCCAGGCCCGTAGGGCCGTGTCCCCAAACGTGAGCCTAGCCCGGCAGGGCTGGGCCTGCTAATCCCATCAACAACCGAGCGCCGTAGGTGCGATACCGACTAGCACGACCCGCCCGCGATTGACGGAATCAGCATCACCTCATCGCCATCCTGAAACGCATACTTCTCCGCGCCCAGGAAGCGAATATCCTCGTCGTTCACATACACGTTGATGAAGCGCCGCAGCTTGCCGCTTTCATCCTTGATATTTGCACCCAGCGCCGGGAATGCCGTCTCCAGGTCTGCTACCAGTCCGTCCAGGTCCTTTGCGTTCGAATCCAGTTGCTTTGTGCCTTCTGTGTGCTTGGTAAATGCGGTCGGCAAAATAATCTTAATGGGCATAGGTCTCTTCTTTCTCGCTGTCCAGCTCGTTCATGTATTCGGCAAAGTCTGCCATCCGCGGCTTCACCGCGCGTTCGTTCGCATACTTGCCCTGCATTACGTCTGTAGTCTTCAATCCGTTGCCGGTAATGCAGACTACCGTCGTCTCCTCTGCGCGGATGCGCCCCTGGCGCACCAGCTTCTGCGTCACGCTCGTCGTCACGCCACCTGCCGTCTCCGTGAAGATACCTTCCGTCTCGGCCAGCAGCTGGATTCCCTCCACCACTTCCTCGTCGCTCACGTCCTCAGCCCAGCCGCCCGTTTCGCGAATCATCTTCGAAGCATACGGCCCGTCCGCCGGGTTGCCGATCGCCAGCGAGCGCGCAATCGTGTGCGGCCTCTGCGGCTCCACCTCATTGGTGTTCGCCTTCACTGCCGTCGAGATCGGCGAGCATCCCGTCGCCTGCGCGCCGAAGAACTTCACGTCCTTCGCTTCCACCAGTCCAAGCTGTATCAGCTCGCCAAACGCCTTCTTGATCTTGCGGATCAGCGACCCACCCGCCATCGGACACACCACGTTATCCGGCAGCTTCCAGCCTAGCTGTTCTGCAATCTCGTACCCCACCGTCTTCGACCCCTCGGAGTAGTACGGTCGCAGGTTCACATTCACAAATCCCCAGTTGTACTGGTCCGCGATCTGCGAGCACAGCCGGTTCACATGGTCGTAGTTTCCGTCGATGCGTACCAGCCGCGCGCCATATACCTGCGTATTCAGGATCTTCGCCTGCTCCAGATCCGCCGGCACCAGGATGCATGCCTTCAGCCCCAGCCGCACCGCCTGCGCCGCCGTAGCATTCGCCAGGTTGCCCGTAGATGAGCACCCCACTGTCTCAAACCCGAACGCCTTCGCATTGGCCAGCGCCACCGCCACCACGCGGTCCTTGAAGCTCAGCGTCGGCATACACACCGCATCGTTCTTCACGTACAGCGTCTCCGACCCGCCCTCGAAGACCTTCGCCGCCAGCCTGGGCGCCCGCACCAGCGGCGTAAAGCCCACCGGCAGATCGGGCTGGAAGCCCTTCGGCACCGGCAGCAGCGCCACATAGCGCCAGATATTCGCCGGCCCCGCAGCAATCGACTCCCGCGTCACAATACCCTTGGCAGAGTCGATGTCGTAGCAGACCTCCAGCGGAGAAAAACACTCGTCGCAGATGGTCAGCGGCTGATTGCCATAGGAGCGTCCACACTCCTGACAGCGCAGTTCATAGGTACACGCAAAGGTCGTCATCCCAATTCTTTCCGAATGGATGAGTTGCAAAGCCTGTGACTGTCTCTTCATGGGTACGGCAGAAACCGCATATGCGGTTGCCGTTGCTTGGATGATCAAAAAATCGCGAGATACGCTTCTGTTTGCGCACCCCGAATCTCATGTTCCCCGTTACCCAGGAGAGAGTTGACACCGGACGCCCGAAACGCAGAAGCACGCTTCAAGCCGGTTGTCGTGGCGTCACAGGGCTCGTCCCTCAGCCACTCTTCATGAAACTCAGGCCTGCCCATCTTGCGATGGAACAAACTTGATTGTCCCTATTTAACCCCAAATCAGTCCGATATGCAACTGATCTGCCACCCCACTCTCAAGCCGCCTTCACCCCAAAATTCCCCCTCCAAACTCCCAGCACCTTCTCCGCCCGCCCCGGATCGGTCGACCAGCTCTTTGACACCTCCCGCACAAACTCCTCCCCCGTCGCTGCCTGCAACGCCGCGGCATAGTGCGGATAGCCCGCGCTCAGCCCGCGCAGCACCCGCATCCGCCCCGCAAAGCACGCGCTCCAGTCCGCGAATTTCACCCACTTCGCCCCCACCGTTACCCACTCGCCATGCAGAAACTCCCGCGTCGGCAGCTCCAGCGTCTCCGTCCCCGCCAGCGGCGGATGCGCTTGTTTCTGCCCAAACAGATTGTTCCCCTGCACCGCCAGCGCTGACCCGCCCCAGCCCGATTCCAGCGCCGCCTCGCACGCCGCATACTCCGGCCAAACATGCCCCGCCGCCCGCGCCGCCGCCACGGCCTTCGCCAAAAACTCCACCTTCGTCATCCCTCGCCCCCAAATAAAAACGGGCGGCGCCCGAAGGCCCGCCCGTTTGATATTCAATCTCTAAATACTATTATCTCACATCCAGCCAAACACTACGCCAAACCTACGCAGGATTTATCATCTCCGTCACGCCCTGCACAAAAGCCTCTGGATTGAACTCCGTCCGCAGGATCTCATCCGGGCAATCCGTCAGCAGCGCCACCCGCCAGTTGCACACAAATGCTACCCGCTGCTCCGGCTGCGCCGTCTTGATCTCGCTGCACATGTGCTCCGCGGCTGTAATCGCCGCTTCGCCTTCCACGTCGATCAGCACCAGGTCGTACGGCTTCGCCCAGAACATCGAAAGCCCGTCCAACGCCTTCAGGCATGAATCCACCTCAAACCCATTCAATCGCAAAATCTGGTCGCGCAGCGGCCTCAGCATTTCGCGGCTGCAAACATGCAAAATGCACTTTTTCATCTGATTTCCTCGGTCTCAAAATACATGCAGACGCAGGCTTCACCAGCCCGGCCCGTATGCTGCACTGCCGTTTTCGTCAAGCCCCAGGTACGGAGTCTCGCGCTATTTTACCTGCCGTTCATAGCCTTTTCCACCGGACGATATTCGCCCTGCTCAAGCTGATTATCCCGCCGGATCGTAGTTCAGGTTCGGCCCCAGCCAGCGTTCTACCTCGGCCAAGCTCATGCCCTTCCGCTCGCCATAATCCTCAACCTGGTCGCGGCCGATCTTCCCCAGGCTGAAATACCGCGACTCCGGATGAGCAAAATAAATCCCGCTCACACTCGACCCCGGCCACATCGCAAACGACTCCGTAATCTGCATCCCCGTCTTCGCCTGCACATCCAGCAGCCGCCAGATGGTGCCCTTCTCCGTATGGTCAGGGCACGCCGGATAGCCCGGCGCCGGTCGTATTCCGCGGTACTTCTCTTGGATCAGTTCCGCCGGGCTCAGCCCTTCCGTCCGTCCATAGCCCCACTCATCTCGCACCTGCTTGTGCAGGCACTCGGCAAAGGCCTCCGCCAGCCTATCTGCAATCGCCTCAGCCATGATCGCGTTGTAATCGTCATTCTCAGCGCGGAACCGGTCGCACAGCTCCTTCAGCCCAATGCCGCTGGTCACGGCGAATGCGCCAATCGTATCCGCCAGCCCCGTTTCCTTCGGTGCAATGAAGTCCGCCAGCGAACGGCACGGCTCACTGCCTTCGCGGTCAGCCTGCTGCCGCAGAAAATGAAAGCGGTCCAGCACCTGCGTCCGTGTGCCGTCCGTGTACAACTCGATATCGTCGCCCACCGCGCTGGCCGGGAAGAATCCGTACACGCCTCGCGCCGTGATCAGTTTCTTCGCAATGATCTCGTTCAGCAGCGCATTCGCGTCGGCAAATATCTTGCGCGCCTCCGCTCCCTGCTCCTCATGCTCAAATATCCGCGGATAGATTCCCTTCAATCCCCATGTGTGAAAGAAAGGCGACCAGTCAATGTACTCGCGCAGCGTCGCCAGCGAGAAATCTTCCAGCACGCGCACCCCGGTAAACTCAGGCACTGCCAGGTCTTCCGCGCGCCACACAATTGGAGTTCGCCGCGCCCGCGCCGTCTCGATCGGCAACACGCTGCGGCGTGGGGCTGCATGTGCCTTGCGCAGCGCCTCGTAATCCGCGCGGTGCTGCACCACAAACTCTTCCTTACCGTCATCGCTCAGCAGACTCGTCGTCACCGGCACTGCCCTGCTCGCGTCCAGCACATGCACCACCGGCTGGCTGTAGTGCGGCGCGATCTTCACCGCCGTATGCGCGCGGCTCGTCGTCGCACCGCCAACCAGCAGCGGCACGGTGAACCCCTGCCGCTCCATCTCCTTCGCCACATGCACCATCTCATCCAGCGAAGGCGTGATCAGCCCGCTCAGCCCAATCATGTCGGCCTTCTCCGCTTTTGCGCGCTCCAGTATCTTCTCGCAAGAGACCATCACGCCCAGGTCGATCACGTCGTAGTTATTACAGGCCAGCACCACGCCCACAATGTTCTTGCCGATGTCGTGCACATCGCCCTTCACCGTCGCCAGCAGTATCTTGCCCTGCGCCTTCACCACTTCGCCAGCCGCAATCATCGCAGCCTTTTCCGCTTCCATGTACGGCGTCAGATGCGCCACGGCCTTCTTCATCACCCGGGCAGACTTCACCACCTGCGGCAGAAACATCTTGCCTGCGCCAAACAGATCGCCCACCACGCTCATCCCCGCCATCAGCGGACCTTCGATCACCAGCAGCGGCCGCCCCAGCTTCACCCGCGCCTCTTCCGCATCGATCTCGATGTACGCGTCGATACCCTTCACCAGCGCGTGCGAAAGCCGTTCCTCTACCGTTCCATTGCGCCACTCTTCGGCCTTTTTCTCGTGTACTTCCAGGCCAACATCCTTCAGCTTTTCGCCAAACTCCACCAGACGTTCCGTCGCATCGGGCCGGCGGTTCAGCAGCACATCCTCGACCAGCACCTTCAGTTCAGGATCGATCTCTTCGTAGACTTCCAGCATTCCGGCGTTCACAATGCCCATGTCCATACCCGCCGCAATCGCGTGGTACAGAAACGCCGAGTGCATCGCCTCGCGAACCTTGTTATTGCCGCGGAAGCTGAACGAGATATTCGAGACGCCACCGCTCACCTTCGCATGGGGCAGGTTCGCCTTGATCCAGCGCGTCGCGTTGATGAAGTCCACCGCATAGTTGTTGTGCTCCTCCATGCCCGTCGCCACGGTCAGGATGTTCGGGTCAAAGATGATGTCTTCCGGCGGAAATCCTACCTCGTCCACCAGAATTTTGTATGCCCGCTCGCAGATGCGAATCTTCTCTGCATACGTCGCGGCCTGCCCGTTCTCGTCAAACGCCATCACCACCACTGCCGCGCCATACTTCATCACCTTGGCAGCATTCTCGCGGAACTTCGCCTCGCCTTCCTTCAGCGAGATCGAGTTCACAATACCCTTGCCCTGCAGGCACTTCAGCCCCGCCTCAATGACCTCCCACTTCGAAGAGTCCACCATGAACGGCGCCTTCGCCACCTCCGGCTCGCTCGCCAGCAACTGCAGGTAGCGCGTCATCGCGGCCACGCCGTCGATCATGCCCTCGTCCATGCAGATATCGATCACGTTCGCGCCATTCTCCACCTGCTGCCGCGCCACGCTCACCGCTTCTTCGTACTTGCCTTCTTTGATCAGCCGGGCGAACTTCGGCGACCCAGCCACATTGGTCCGCTCGCCGATCATGATGTACACGCCAGGCTGCTGCGTGAACGGCTGCGACCCGGAAAGCCGCAGTGGCTTTGTCTCTGTGGCTATGCTCATGCTCTGCTCTCCCACGTTCTCGGAGCCACGCCCTCAAGCGCCTTCGCGATAGCTGCAATGTGCTCCGGCGTATTGCCGCAGCATCCGCCGGCAATGTTGATCAGCCCATCCTTCGCAAAGTTGCCAAGGAAGCGCGCCATGTCCGGCGGCCCCAGGTCAAACCCTGTCTCCGACAGCGGATTCGGCAGGCCTGCGTTCGGATAGCACGAGATCGCCACGTCCGCCTTCTCCGCAAGCTCACTCAAAAATGGATACATCAGGTCCGGCCCCAGTGAGCAGTTCAACCCCACAGACAGCGGCTTCACATGCTTCACCGCATTCCAGAACGCCTCCGTCGTCTGCGCCGAGATCAGCGTCTCACCGCCGCGCCCCACCGCCGCCGAAATCATCACCGGCAGTTCCTTGCCATCCGCATCAAACACTTCGCGAATCGCCACCAGCGCCGCCTTCGCATTCAGCGAATCGAAGATCGTCTCCACGATCAGCAGATCGCTTCCCCCCGAGATCAGTGCACGCACCTGCTCTGCATACGCCGTCTTCACCTGGTCAAACGTCACTACCCGGAAGCCCGCGTCATCCGCGTCGGGCGAGTTTGAGAGCGACACCGTCAGCGGCCCAATCGACCCAGCCACGAACCGCTGTCGCCCGGTCTCATTGCCCACCCGGTCAGCCCACTCCCTGCACTGCTTCGCCGACTGCTCATTGATCTCCCACGCCAACTGGCTCAACGACGCATCCTCAATGATCTTCTGGTAAAACTCCGGATCCTTCCGTCCCCCATGCTCCCGCGGATCGTCTACGAAGAATTCGCTCTGCGTAATGCTGGTCGCGCCGAACGTATTCGTCTCGATGATGTCCGCGCCCGCCTCCAGAAACCGGCGATGGATGTCGCAGATCATCTTAGGCTGCGTCAGCGAGAACAGGTCGCCGTTGTTCAGCAAGTCCTTCGTAGAATCCTTGAACCGCTCCCCACGGATGTCAGCTTCCTTCATCCCGTAGGTGCGGATCGTCGTGCCCATCGCTCCATCAATGATGGCGATTCGGCTCTTGAGTATCTTCTGCAGAGGATGTTGGTCAGTTTGCGTCATATCCGCCTTCAGCAACTTCGGTTTTGTTTGCACGCTCAAAGCAAACCACTCAGAGCCGCTCTCGCGACTCTCCATGCAACATTGCAAACTGTTTACGAAAGAATTTCTGCGACTTCCTGCGGCGAATCGATCTTGTCCGGCATGGCCGGCATCGGCACCAGCAGGTCTTCCTTGCGCATCACCAGGTTGGTCGCGTTCAGGCTTGCCAGCTCAAAGCCGTGTCCGTGCGTGATTGCATCCGTCGGGCACGCTTCCACGCAATAACCGCAGAAGATGCAACGGTTGTAATCGATGTTGTAGACCTTGGCGTACCGCTCCGCGCTGGAGATTCGCTTGGTCTCCGTATTCTCATCTGCCTCAATGTAAATGCAGTTTGACGGGCACGCCGCCGCACACAGAAAGCATGCCACGCACTTCTCCAGCCCGTTTTCATCGCGCTGCAGCTGGTGCTTCCCACGGAAGCGCTCCTGGAACTTGGCGCCACGCATGGGACCCGGTCCATCGGGATAATTCTCTACCTGAATCGGCTGGAACATCTCCCTGAAGGTGATGCTCATTCCCTTTGCAATTGCCGCGATATTGCGCACGATGGCCATACATCCAGTATACAAAAGCCCCGCCGGAATCCACCTGTCTCTTCCGGATTCCCCAGCCGCCATCCTGGGCATGCCAAGGCCCCTGGAACCGCCCTCGCGCCACTCGGGTTTACGATAGGTTATGCGCCTCGCCACCCTCGCACTCGCCGCCGCCCTCGTCAGCCTCCCCGCCGCCGCCCAGATGTCCATGCCCATGGATAAGCCCATGGCCAAACCCGGCATGATGGAAAAGAAAGCTGCCGTCCCCTCTACCAGCCTCACGCTGGTCATCGCCGGCAAGACTGTCACGCTCACCCTCGCACAGCTCGCCGCCCTGCCCCATAAGAGCGTCACCGTGCGCAATATCCATAGCAAACTTGACGAAACCTACTCCGGCGTCGCCCTCGCCGACCTGCTCGCCGCCAACGGTGCGCCCTTCACCAAAGAAACACAGAACAAAATGCTCAAGAGCTACATCGTCGCCACCGGCACCGACGGCTA
>JARLFX010000415.1 GCA_031296355.1 Acidobacteriaceae bacterium | reverse complement strand
CGCGTGGTGCCGCCGCGGCTACGAGGGAAGGACTAACTAAGTGTGATGTGCCGCAAGATATGTGTGTTGCCTTATGTTGTCGCAACGCCATATATAACCAAGTGCCATTATGTTAATCATTACTAATATAATGCGTACACGTGTAGGGATTCTTCTTATGAGCACTCTGCTCGTCGTTGCGATGGGCAAGGCGCACTTCGTGGAGGAGTTTGGGTCGGACTGGGAGTCGCGCTGGACCAAAACCACCTGGAAGGCCGAGCAGCAGGGCACCTTCGTCCGCACTCAGGGCGAGTGGTTCGGAAATGAGGAGATGGCGTACGGAATCAGGACCACGGGCGATCTGAAGTACTTCGAGCTGTCGGCGAGACTGCCCAAGCCGGTGACCACGGGCAAGGCTCCTCTGGTTATCCAGTACAGTGTCAAGTTCGAGAAGGACGTCGAATGCGGCGGTGCATATCTCAAGCTTGTTGGCGAGAAGTTCGACGCCACCAAATTTGGCGGAGATACGCCGCTGCTGGTGATGTTCGGGCCGGACATATGCGGCAACGACAACAAGATCCACCTTATCCTCGACCACAAGACTGTTGGCTATCTGTGGAAGAAGAAGCCCGCTTCCCCGAACGACAAGTTGACCCACATCTATACCGCAGTGCTGTACCCGAACTCAAGCTACGCGGTGTACCTCGACGCGAAGATGCTGGAGAACGGAACAGTGGCCGACGACTGGGAGTTCAGCGCGCCCAAATTCCTGCCAGACCCCAACGACACCAAGCCGCTCGACTGGAATGACCTCATGTACATCGACGATCCTAACAGCACTAAGCCTACTGACTGGGAGGACGAGGAGATGATCGAGGACAAGGACGCCACTAAACCCGAGGACTGGGACGAGGCCAAGGAGGGCGAATGGAAGCCTCCTAAGACCAAGAACCCGAAGTACAAGGGACCGTGGGTTGCCAAGAAGGTGTACAACCAGGCATACAAGGGCGTCTGGAAGGCCAAGACCATCCCCAACCCCAACTACACCGAGGTCGCCATGGACACCTACACGATCGGCGGACTGGGCATCGACGTGTGGCAGACGAGGGCAGGAACTGTGTTCGACAACATAATGCTGACGGACTCGCTGGACGAGGCGCTGGCCCACGCCAAGAAGGTTCTCGAGCTGCAAGTTGCCAAGGAGAAGGAGTTCAAGGCTGAGTACGACAAGGAGGAGGAGAAGCGTTCTGCTGAGACTCGCAAGAAACTAGAGGAGGCGCAGAAGGCGGCTGCGGGCAAGGCGGGGAAGGAGGAGAAGGAGGAGCCCAACATCGAGGGCAAGGAGGATCTCTAAATCGTGCACAAGTGTATAAGAAGAAACATACACACACAGATGATACAGATTATTGCGTGGGGTTGTTTTGCATGAATAGCATACTAGATTGTATAAGAATCGGGATGCCGCTATACAGTGTAATAATGCACCAACGCACTAAGTGTGGGAGTATAAGTAAGAGATTGAACGGAAACGTATAAGAATGTCAGCATGTCCGAGTGGTCAAGGAGTGTGACTAGAAATCACATGCCGAGAGGCTCAGAGGTTCGAATCCTCTTGCTGACGATTTTTTGTCAGACTGGACCCGATAGCGTTGGCTCGTATTCTCACCCGTCCCGAGCGGGTTCTGTGTGCCGGTGTTAGTACGGGTCCCGGGGCTGCGCCATTTTGCTGGCTCCATTGCTGTTTCCGTTCCTCTCTACATTGATGATATGTGCAGTGCCTTATTATGCTACTTTAGCAGGGGTGG
>JARLFX010000414.1 GCA_031296355.1 Acidobacteriaceae bacterium | reverse complement strand
GCCAACTCCGACAGGCTTCCCTTGCCTTGGTCGAAGGCCTCAAGCAGCTTGCGCCGCAAATCATCCGAATAAGGTCGCGCCATAGCATGTGCGCGGAACATCGCCAGCCTTACTATATACCTTCAGGAGAAATGCTCTAAGCTACCCATTTACGCATTGATCATTCGATTGGTTGCGAGTCGGATGACGGTTGGAATCAGGTGTTCTAGGGCATATGGGGGTGAGGATGGCCCCGAAGCCAACGACATGTTAGAGCAAAACCAGAGCAACTGTGCCCATGGGGGAACCCTGCAAGGTGTCTTTTTTTGAAGAAAAAGCCACTTGAGGGGCGTGCCTTTGGGTACACCTGCTCTGATTTTGCTATAGTGGGCTAATCCTCAGCTTTACGCATTACGCGCACTCATGGATACTGAGGCATGCCGCCAAATCCCGTCCAGTGCCCGTCGAATTACCTGACCAGTAACATCGATTGCGGTGAGCGGTAACGAGGCACGGACGAGCGTTCTTCTTCTCTATGGACTGTCATCAAAGAGCAATCCCTGACGCTTTTCGACCTTATCACCGGTCGCAGCCTCGGCTTTCATGGCCTCGCCCGGCAGAATGCGCAGCAGATGAAGCGGTGGTCGCGGCGCGGGCGCAAGGTACTCCGCATACGCGCCCAATTCCAGGATTTCGGGCTGACGAGCGTGAACCGGTTTCATGATCTCATTGGCCTCGCCGGTAAGGATCGAGAAGGTTTGCTCCCACTGTCCGCTTCGCGGGTTGAGCCAAGGCGACCACAGACCAGCCATGCCGAACAGCCCGCCGTCATTCACAACGGACTCAAACTTCGTTTTCACGCGTTTCGTGTCGTGCGTCCACTCGAAGAACGCGTCGGCTGGCACGATACAGCGGCGCTCGCGAAACGCCTCCTGCTAGAAATGCGAACGCTCTACACCCTCCGAACGTGTGTTGAATAGAAAACGATCGGGCATCTTGAAGCCCCAGCGCATCGGCGCAATCCGCCGCTCGCCCTCCGGCGTGAGATAGACCATCCCCCGCAGGCCGCAATCCTCGCGCTCACGCTTGCCGCCGAAGTTGGCTCGCGCGGTAAGGTGCAGCTTGGCCTCTTCTCACCGCAGACTCCTGAAACGGATCGCCTCGATGTCACGCTCGCGCGACTGCGCTCCATCGTCGGCGACGATTGTGTCGGCATGCCCGTGCTCAAAAACACGCATCAGTCAGATAGCTTTGAGGTCGCTCCCTTTCAGTACTCGTGGATTTGACCTTTACTGTTGCACGGCAAAGGCCTTGCCTAAATTCCAAGCTTTAATGCAATTGAGGGTGCTCAAAAGGGTGCTGAAGAAAGTTTCGGCGCTGCCTTGCGGAAGTGCATTGTCATGCCCGAACCGCCGCGTCTGGGAACGTGCTTCGGCTATTTGCGCCGAGTTGTACGACGCCGAGGCCGACATCGCAGCTTCCTAGGGCGTTACCGGGACTGATCGTGGTTTGCTTCGGTCGGTTTTGGGTCCGCGATCTCCCGTTCCGAAATGCGAGGGACCGGGGGCACCCATTTCATTGGAGGAACACACTTCCATGGTACCTAGGCCCCGCCGCCAAAGTCGGAATCCTCCGCTTCCAAGCTCTCACGCTATTTAGGCATTACGCTGCTCTCCAAAACCACGTTTGAGGTATTCACCAGGGTTGGCCCCGACAACTCGCTTGAACGCCTTACTGAACGCAGCGTCGGACTCGTAACCGACCAACCGAGCAACGTCGATGAGCTTTTTGTCACGCTGTTCGAGTAACTGCATCGCCTTTTGC
>JARLFX010000413.1 GCA_031296355.1 Acidobacteriaceae bacterium | reverse complement strand
TTGGAGTGAACCCCCAAAGTGAGACATTTTAGGAAGTCACAGTTTGCAGCGAATGGGGGGCTGCAAATGCGAAGGAATAGGAGTTACACGGAGGAATTCCGGCGTCTTGCGGTGGCGCGGATGCAGGGCTGCCACAACATTTCTGCTTTGGCCAAGGAACTGGAAGTACCGCGGCGCTTGCTGTATCGGTGGCAGATGCGGCTGGAGGGCCCGGTTGCACCCATTGTGGCTCGATCTTCGGGGCTTGAGGAGGAGAACCGGCTTCTGAAGCAGCTTCTGGCGGAGCGGACGCTGGAGGTGGATTTTTTCAAAGGTGCCTTGCAAAAGATAGCGGCTCGACGCCAGCAGAACGACGTCACTGGCGAGACGGCGTCTACGACCAAATGCGGTCAGTGATGTCGCTGCAAGGCGGTTTGACGATCGAGCGGATGTGCATGCTGGCGCGGGTAAGCCGGGCGGGATTTTACCGATGGCTTACGGTGGAGGCGCCCAAGGAAGAAGAGATGGAAGTGCGCGCGGCGATTCACGAAGTAGTGCTGGAACATCGCGGTCGTTACGGTTATCGACGGGTGAGCCGGGAGTTGCGCCGCCGCGGTCTGGTTGTGAATCACAAGCGGGTGGCGCGGCTGATGCGCGAAGACAACCTGCTTGCGATCCAGCCGCGGGCCTGGGTTCAGACCACCGACTCCAATCATGAACTGAAGGTCTATCTGAACCTGGCTGTGCGCATGCGATTAAACGGGATCAACCAGTTGTGGATAGCCGACATCACCTATATCCGGCTGCGGGCCGAGTTCGTCTATCTGGCTGTGGTGCTGGATGCCTGGTCTCGGAAGGTGGTGGGCTGGGCGCTGGGGCGCAGCCTGGCAGCGCAACTGACGGTGTCCGCGCTGGAGGAGGCCATCGCGGAACGCCAGCCGCTGCCCGGCCTGGTGCATCACTCCGATCGCGGCAGTCAGTATGCTTGCCGGGAGTATGTAGGCCTGCTTGAGCGCCGAGGCATGCTACCCAGCATGAGCCGGCCCGCCAACCCTTACGACAACGCCAGTTGCGAGAGCTTCATGCGCACTCTCAAGCGGGAAGAGATCTACGCCAACACTTACCGCGATCTGGAAGAGCTGCGCGCTCACATCGAGGAGTTCATCGAGCGTTATTACAATCGCATCCGGCTTCACTCGGCGCTTGGCTATCTACCGCCGGAGGAATTCGAACAAGCTGCGTCACGGCAGGCGAATGGTTGCGGCGCAGCCAGCATGAGTTTTTTCAGGCATGGGGAAATCTATCGATGGAATCAGAAACCAACACAGGAGCATGGGGAGCCGAATCGCTCCAACTCCCCGGCCCATCCCATCGATGAGTCTCCAGCCGGCTATTCCTTGGCGGGTTGCTCTCCAGCAGAGCCCGACTCCGCTTCACCGGTTATCGACTATGCTCAAGGAGAAGCTACGCCTTGAGAAGACAATCACACTAAACGGCAACTGTGTCTTCGGAACACTGTCTCACTCAAGGGGTTCACCCCAT
>JARLFX010000065.1 GCA_031296355.1 Acidobacteriaceae bacterium | reverse complement strand
CCCGATTGCTCCCGTCCCGGATGGCAACATGAACTCCCGGGTCTTAGACAAAACCCGGCTCGTCAGCATTGTTGTGTTGTCGGTGCTGCTCGCTTTGTGTGTAGCGTTCTCATGGACGACGCGCGATGCGATGGCGCATCTCCCCTTCCTTAATGGCCGTGGACGAGCGGCCAGTCTTGCTGGCAACAAAACCCTGGTGGATCTGCGCCCATGGCAGACGGCCCAGGCCCTGGCGCCCCTGGCTGTAACCGCCGAAGAGACCGATTACGCGCACCAGGCCGAGCACCTGGCCGATCACGAGGTGGACCAGGCCTTTGCTACGGCCCTGCGGCAGGCCAACCTGAAGGCGCAGCATAGCACCTTCACCGGCGAGGCCCTGGCGCTGTCACAAAAGGTGGAGCAGCTCAAGCAAATCGTTGCGCAGGACCAGGCGCAGGTCGCGAGTATAAGTTCGGCCTTGAGCGCCAAGACGGCGCAGACGAAACCGGGCAATCAGCCTGAAGCCGACAATGACGATCTTGAGATTGCAAAAGCGCAGCTTGGGCTGGATTCCGACCAGCTTGACGATGCACAGCACGATCTGGACCGGGCATCGGGCGATAACCGCGCTCAGATTCAAAGCGAACTGTCCGCGCACGAAGAGTCGATGCGCAAGTACGACAGCGAGTCGGGCAGCAGAGGCGAAGTGGCTGTGCTCTCCGTGGCGCGGCAAGGGACGCTGGCTAGACGGGTAAAGGGCTGGTTCAGCCAGCGCACCCGTTACCAGCTGATCATGCAGGCGCTGACGCAGGCTCAGAACGATATTCGCACTCTAACTGACGAGCACAATGCTCTTGAGGCCCAGGTGAATGCAAACCCCTCGACGACTGGCGCCGCAACAGACCGGACAACCAGGCTCGCTGACTTGAAGAGCAAAGGCGCGGAGCGCCAGCTTCTCGGCATCTATGACGACCGAATCCAAAGCGAGCAGCAACTTGCCACAGTTTATGGAAGGTGGTCCGCCCAGGTGCTGTTGCAGCATCGCATCCTGGTGCATCTCATCCTGCAGTCGTTGGCATTGATTTTCTTTATTCTCATCTGCATGGTTCTGGCTGACGCGCTGGTGCGCCGGCTGATGGCAACTCCAGCACTGGGCCAGAGGCAGCTGCACACGTTGCGCAGCATCCTCGAGTTGAGTATTCAGGTCCTTGGCGTCTTGCTCATCCTGCTTGTCATCTTTGGTGCGCCGCAGCAGATGCCTACCATTCTGGGCCTGGCCACTGCTGGAATCACCATTGTGTTGCAGGACTTCATTCTGGCGTTTTTTGGCTGGTTCTCACTCATGGGCAGGAATGGCATTCATGTCGGCGATCTGGTGGAGATCAACGGCGTGAGCGGAGAAGTAACCGAGGTCGGCCTGATCCACACGATGCTTCTCGAAACAGGCAACCTGGCGGACAAAGGTCTGCCAACGGGCCGCCGCATTTCATTTCTCAACAGCTTCGCCATTCGCGGTCAGTACTTCAACTTCTCAACCGCAGGACAGTGGATGTGGGACGAAATCACCGTCCCCTTGCCGGCAACTACCGACCCCCGCACTACGGTTGAGCGTATCCAAAAAGCCGTGCAGGATGAAACACAGGAGGGCGCCAGCATTGCTTTGGAGGAATGGAAGCGCACGGGACGCAACGGCAACCTGAGCCGATTCAGCACCATTCCCGCGGTCAATCTGCAGCCGTCGGCAACTGGCTTCGACGTCCAGGTGCGCTATGTTACGCGTGCCTCCGCGCGATTCGACGTACGCATCGCCTTGTATAAGCGAGTATTCGATTTGCTGCGGGAGCAGAACTGGCCCACGCAGACTGAGCAGAAACCAGGTCCCGTGGTTGCCTAAGCGATTCTGCATCTTTTCGTGGCATTGAAGAAAGTTTGAGTTGACAGCGCAGACAGTTTGCCATTAGCTTTGAAATAGATGCAGAGCCACCGCCATCACGGTCATCACCACCATCACGGGACCCAAATGCCGGCAGACTGCCATGGCCTGAAGTAATCGGCCAGAGAGATCTAAAGAAACACACAAGCCCGCCGGCGACTGACGCCAGCGGGCTTTTTCATGCTTCGAACCCTAAAAAATCTCACAGAACGCAGGAAAAACAATGAGTAGTGAAACACCGACAATCGACTTTGAAAAGATGGATGGTCTCGTACCGGGAATCGTGCAGGACGCGAATACCGGCGAGGTGCTGATGCTGGGTTTCTTGAATCCCGTCAGCTATGCCAAGACGCTGGAGAGCGGATTTGTAACCTTCTGGAGCCGCACGCGCCAGAAGCTTTGGATGAAGGGCGAGACCAGCGGCAACCGGCTGCGCGTGGTGTCTGCCTCGACCGATTGCGACAACGACACGCTGCTGTTTCGCGTGGTCGTGGAAGGCGACGGACTGGTTTGCCACGAGGGCACGGTGAGTTGCTTCACAAAACCCGTGGTTGCTGAAACGGAGGCCGCACGTGGCTAATAAACTCAGGCTCGGCATTCCCAAGGGCAGTTTGCAGGATGCGACCATCGCGCTGTTCAAACGCGCGGGATGGAATATCTACGCAGACGGGCGTTCCTACTTTCCGTCCATCGACGACAGCGACATTGAGTGCATGTTGATCCGCGCACAGGAGATGGCGCGCTACGTGGACCACGGCGTACTCGATGCTGGGCTGACCGGCATTGATTGGGTGGTGGAGAGTGGCCTGGATGTGACCAGCGTTACGACACTTACCTATGCCAAGCAGAGCCGCCGCAAAGTGCGCTGGGTACTGGCTGTGCCCGAGGGGAGCGGCTTCGAGAAGGCCGAAGACCTCGAAGGCAAGATCATTGCCACTGAGTTGGTCGAAGTGAGCAAGCGCTACTTCGCCGACAAGGGCGTGAATGTGAAGGTGGAGTTCAGCTGGGGTGCGACGGAAGTGAAGCCGCCGATGCTGGCCGATGCGATTGTTGAAGTCACGGAGACGGGCAGTTCGTTAAAAGCCAACCATTTGAAGATTATTGACACGGTGATGGAGAGCGAAACGCATCTGATCGCAGGCAAGGCAACGATGGCCGATCCGTGGAAGCGCGAGAAGCTCAACCAGATTGCGTTGATGCTGCGCGGTGCAATCGATGCGCAGTCGCAGGTTGGACTGATGCTCAAGGTGAAGCGCGCGGATCTTGAAGCGGCGCTGG
>JARLFX010000064.1 GCA_031296355.1 Acidobacteriaceae bacterium | reverse complement strand
GGCGGGCGAAACGGGCCAGCCAGAATTCGCGCTTGGAGAGCGAGGCGCCGCGAGCACCGTAGTTGTAGGCCAGGATGAAGCCGGAGAGCAGGAAGAAGCAGCCAACGAAGATGAACGCGTTGTTCACCACGGGTTCGAAGACGCCGAACATGGCGGGGTTGGAGAAGTGAAAGAAGACGATGGTGAGCGCGAAGAAGGTGCGAATGCCGGTGAGCGCGGGGAGCGCCGGTCTACGCCCGGAGGGCTTGGCGGGAGGCGGGGGCGTAGTGGTGGCGGCGGCGGTGTGATCCAAGCGTTCAGTCCCCCTCAAAGTACAAAGACAAAAGCGAACCACGGATGGCACGGATAAAACGGATTGAAAAACAATACCGAATAAAAGCAAAAACGGATAGGGATTTAAGGATTAAAGCTTGATTCGGTTTGAACCCGTCCCGGACCGCCGAATCGGCGGCGAAGCTTACGCGGTGACCAGGGAGCCGAGTTTTTCGCCACTGATGACGCGCTGGATGTTGCCGGGGACGTTCATGTTGAAGATGATCATGGGCAGATTGTTGTCTTTGCACATGGAGACGGCGGTGGTGTCCATGACCTTGAGGCCGAGCTTGAGGATGTCCATGTAGGTGATCTGCTCGAACTTGACGGCGGCGGCGTCTTTCTTGGGGTCGGCGTTGTAGACGCCGTCGACGGAGGTGGCCTTCATGAGGACGTCGGCCTTGATCTCCATGGCGCGAAGGGCGGCGGCGGTATCGGTGGAGAAGTAGGGGTTGCCGGTGCCGGCGGCGAAGATGACGACGCGGCCTTTTTCGAGGTGGCGGACGGCGCGGCGGCGGATGTAGGGCTCGGCGACCTGGTGCATCTCAATCGCGGTCATCACGCGGCACTGGATGTTCTGCTTCTCGATAGCGTCTTGCATGGCGATGGAGTTGAGGACGGTGGAGAGCATGCCCATGTTGTCAGCGGCGACGCGGTCCATGTGGGCGGCCTGCTCGGCGATGCCGCGGAAGAAGTTGCCGCCGCCAATGACGAGGGCGATCTCAGTGCCCTGCTTCTGGACTTCGGCTATTTCAGCTGCGATCTTGTGAATATAGGGGACGTCAATGCCGAAACCACGCCCTGCTGCCAGGGCCTCGCCGGAGAGTTTGAGGAGTACGCGCTTATACATGCCTTTTTGAGTATTACATACGGGGGGCGGGGCGGAATAGGCAGGAAGCTGTAGGGCCCATGAAGAGTATCCATTGAATCACGCTTGCTTTGTGACTTTATCGATTGATTTTTCAGCCTTATGCAGAATACTACGTCGAAAATTTCGCAGCTGACGCGCAATCGATTTCCCCTTATCGCCGAAAACTTGCTGTGCCCTAATTGCATAGGTCCAGAATGTCCAGCTCTTTGGCGTCATTACCTTGTTTTCGAAATCACGAATTTTGTAAAACTGGTGAAGGATTTTGTTCGGCTCGAAGAGCTTTTTGAGTTCTGCGCGTCCTTTAGTGGAATTAGCACTATAGAGTTTTCTAACGGCAGCGTTTACCGCATATGTCATCTTTCTCTGTAGCCGAGATCTTGTACTATCACGAATGAATACTCGTTTTCCATCAAATCGAAATCCGAGATATTCGAGTCCATTCTTGCCAGAACTACCTTCTATATGTTCACAACTCTGACTCTTTGTTGCCTCTGACTGCGTAAACTTATGCACAGTAGATTTGGTATTTTGAAGTTTTAATATCTGCCCACAACAAGACGCTAAGATATGCTCTATGGATTCCCATCTTTTCCTACAGTCATCATTATGGCCAGGAACAATCAGCAGTATGTCATCTGAGTAACGACGATACGATCCACCGCACTTGGACATAAAAGCAACCATCTGGGTATCAAAATCTAGCATATACAAATTAGCTAGAACATCAGATATGGGTGACCCTTGAGGTATTCCGTAAGGTTGAAGATTTGTCTTAATAAGTGGTGCAATTTTTTTGCGGAATGTGGCACCAGAACAAACCTGTAATGGAATTCTCTTCACCAGATAACCCATTATTTGCCGCGTTCCTGATTGCTTCATCCCTATAAAATTAAGTTCGCGATATAGCGTTTCACGATTGACGGTCGCATATCGAGTGATATTGCGGAAGACTTGATAATGATCCGATGGAAGTGTTTTGAAACCCATGACCTTTATCCAATTTTGCTTCACCCTATCGTGCTCAAGGCTCTCAAAGAATTTGCTTATGTCGAGTGTATAGACGAGGCAATTTCCCATTTGGGAAATATCTGAGAATACATCATCTGCAAAATGAATATTGCTCTTATTACCTTTCGCGTTAAGTCTAGGTATGCGTCTATACGCTAAAACTACATGGCTGATTCCACGTTTAAACAATTCCTGCTCGTAAGCATTTATCAGTAAAGTTCTGTAATGCGAATAGATGCAACTGTCACGGCGGGACGCATACTTAATAGGTCTGCTCTTAACTTTCCCCTTTAAACCTTTTGCAGCAAATTTAGTCCATGCATCGGAATACTCGATGAATGGATGAAATGCGTGCTTAGCTATTAGTGAGGGGTTCGATGTAAGTGCTAGAGCTTCGATATTATTGAGCGTGGTATCGAAATGAGGGTAGTTCCTGATTTTCGTCATTGCAAATCTTCACATGCAACGAAAGGGGGTAGCCAATCGACAGCCTCGACTTACGGCTACCCCACGCTGTCTCT
Organism: Acidobacteriaceae bacterium; assembly: GCA_031296355.1. The sequence continues at coordinate 12,349 of JARLFX010000064.1, read as the reverse complement.
TATCGGGCTGAAGGTTCAACGACATCGTGTATACTGTTAGCAGGCTAATCCTAGCCGGACTGGCAGTATGCGACGGCCAGAGGACGAAGACTATGCTTCGACTTGACTTTATCAACATAGACTCCATTCGCTACATCTAAATGGATAGTTGATTCTACCATAGGTCTTCTTCTACAAATTCATACACACCTTAAAGCCCGGACCGAGGTCCGGGCTTTTGATTTGCGGTGCGCCAGAGTTATTCGGCGGCGGGCTCTGCGTTCTTGGTCTGGGCGACGGTCCAGTTGGGGTCGCCTACCTTGAAGCGCGCGAAGCGGCTGACGGAGATGTTCTCACCGAGCTTGGCGATCTTCTGCTTGATGAGCTCTTCGATGGTGACGGACGGCTCCTTGATGAAGGGCTGCTGCAGCAGGCAGACTTCCTCGTAAAACTTGGACATCTTGCCTTCCACAATCTTCTCGATCACCTGGGCGGGCTTGCCGGTGGCGGCGGCCTGCGCGGAATAGACTTCCTTTTCGCGGGCCATGTCAGCGGCGGTCACGTCTTCCTTGCGCACGTAGCGCGGGTCGACAGCGGCGATGTGCATGGCGATGTCAGAGAGCAGGGTCTTGAAGTCGTCCGTGCGGGCGACGAAGTCGGACTCGCAGTTGATCTCAATCATGACGCCGATCTTGCCGCCGGCATGGATGTAGGTGCCCACGGCACCCTCGTTGGTGGTGCGCGACGCCTTCTTGGCGGCGGACGCCATGCCGCGCTTGCGCAGAACGACGAAGGCATTCTCCATGTCGCCCTTGGCCTCTTGCAGAGCCTTGAGACAGTCGCCCATGGGCGCGCCAGACTTCTCGCGGAGTTCCTTTACCAGTGCTGCGCCAATCTTTGTATCGGTTGCGGTTGCCATCTTGAATTCCCTTCGGTTATCTAAAATTTCCCCAGGGGCTAAAGCCCCCGTGTGTTATTGCTGTAGCGGCGCGGCTCAAGCCGCGCCCTTTCAAAACAAAAATCAAAGCAAAAGCAGATTCTTCACTACGCTCAGAATGACAAGGTTACAAAAAAGAGCGTGGCGCCAATTGAACTGGCAGCCACGCTCGTAGTGCTGAGTTTCGTGAACTGCTTAGGAGCCGGCTTCGATTGCGACCGGGAGCTCTTCGGCGATTGCGGCTGCGGGGGCTTTGCGGATACCGCCGCCCAGTGCGGCTTCCAGATCGATGGTCTCTTCGGCTTCGACAACAGCTTCGACAACAGCCTCAGCTACAACCTCTACCGCAGCCTCTTCGGCTACTTCGCCGACCATGTTGGCATCCTGCTCGGTGGCAACCACGTCTGCAGTTGCTTCCTCGAAGGCCTTGTCATGCACCATCTGCACGCCCTCGGCCGCCGAATCGGCGATCTTGGTGGTGAAGAGGCGAATGGCGCGGAGCGCATCGTCGTTGCCGGGGATGACGTAATCGACCACGGTCGGATCGCAGTTGGTATCAACCACGGCCACAACCGGGATGCCCAGCTTGCGTGCTTCGGCTACGGCAATCGCCTCGTTGTTGGAGTCGACGATGAAGAGCGCGTCGGGCAGGCGCTTCATGTTCTTGATGCCGACGAGGTTGGCATTGAGATGCTTGCGCTCGCGCTCCAGCTTGATGACTTCCTTCTTGGTCAGCAGCTCGTAGCGGCCATCGGTGGACATTTCGTCCAGCTCCTGGAGACGCTTGACCGACTTCTGCACAGTGACCCAGTTGGTGAGGAGACCGCCCAGCCAGCGGTTGTTGATGTAGTACATGCCGCAGCGGTTCGCTTCTTCAGCGATGGCATCCTGCGCCTGGCGCTTGGTGCCGACGAAGAGGATGACCTTGCCGGAGGCGGTGAGGTCGGTGACGAACTTGGACGCTTCCTTGAACATCTTGAGCGTCTTCTGCAGGTCGATGATGTAAATGCCGTTACGCTCGCCGAAGATGTATTCCTTCATCTTGGGGTTCCAGCGCTTGGTCTGATGGCCGAAGTGTACGCCAGCTTCGAGCAGTTCCTTCATTGTGATCGTTGCCATAATGGCTCCTTATATCCAGGTCATCCTCGGCCGGTCACGCCGCCGGGATTGGTCCCAGTCAAAAACGGGAAATTTAACTCCACTTGCTGCTGATACTGCCAAAACATTGCCTGCAGCGAAGCCAAAGCCTCGCTGCAGACAAAACCGATTAGCGCTTGCTGAACTGGAAGCGTGCGCGAGCACCCTTCTGTCCGTACTTCTTGCGTTCCTTGATGCGGGCGTCGCGGGAGACCAGGCCTTCGGCCTTGAGCCCCTTGCGCAGTTCCGCGTTGAAGAGCATGAGGGCACGTGCAATGCCGAGCTTGACGGAATCCGCCTGGCCCATGATGCCGCCGCCACGCACGGTGGTGACCACATCAAACTGGCTGCCGGTCTCAGAGACGACCAACGGACGCTTTGCGGCGACGCGCTGCTGCTCGGTGACGAAGTAGGTGTCAAACGGCTTGCCGTTGACCGTGAACTTGCCGCTGCCGGGACGCAGGAATACGCGCGCAACGCTGGCCTTACGACGGCCGGTGCCATAGTACTGTACGAGTTCTGCCATGTAGCTCCTCAAACCTTCTGCGCCGGTGATGTACCGGGCATCCAACAAAATTTGTTCCACCAGGCGTACCTGGATGCAGCGAAAAATTACTTGATTGCGAGTGCAACAGGCGCCTGTGCCTGGTGCGGGTGCTCGGTGCCGCGATAAACCTTGAGCTTGGTGCCCATCTGGCGGCCCATCTTGCTTTTGGGCAGCATGCCCTTGATAGCCTGCTCGATGATTGCTTCAGGACGGCGAGCCAGCAGCTTGGTGAAGGACTCCTCGCGCAGACCACCGGGGAAACCGGTGTAGCGGCGATAGAGCTTCTGCTGCGCCTTCAAGCCAGTGAGCTGGATCTTCTCAGCATTCACCACGATGATGTGGTCGCCGGTATCAATGTACGGCGTGTACATCGGATTGTTCTTGCCGGCCAGAATGCTGGCAGCCTGGGTGGCGAGACGGCCCAGCGTCTTACCGCTGGCGTCAATCACGAACCACTTGCGCTCAAAGTTCTGCGCGGTCGGAATAAAAGTAGACATACTGCTCTCCTGCTTCTCGGAACTCGAAAACTCTTCGCGCGGCAGCCATCATTGCGCACCCGGGTCTATTTTTCCGCAGGCAAAAGCCGGAAGAGGCCAGGGCATGAACTGACAGTGTGTGAGGTGGGTGCTTCCGGAGCCCGTAAGGCTCTCGATTGGATCCACATCGCTCGCCGGCTTGCGCTGTCCGTGGTGGTACATACGGACGTGCAGGCGCGATACTGCGCGAGATTTAAGAATAGCCGAATCCGCAGGTTGCGTCAACGAAAAGTAGTGCAAAACCCACGGATTGCGGAGGCTGGGCCAGCAATTCCCTGCCCGTAGCCGCAACAGACGGCTTATTCGTAGGCCAAGGCGTCAATTGGGTCCTTACGGGCAGCTTTCAGCGCCGGGTACAGGGCACCCAGAAGGGCTCCCAGGAGGGCGATCCCGATGGCCTTGAAGACCCAGTCCAGCGTGATCACGAAGTCCAGCGTCGGCTGCACGCGATGGAAGATGGTCTGCAGGATGAATGCGACGACGATGCCCACCACGGTGCCGGTTACTGCCAGCAATCCGGATTCACGCAGGACGAGGTTCACAATGTAGCCGCGGGCGGCACCCATGGACTTAAGAATGCCGATCTCGCGAGTGCGCTCCATGACGGCGGTATACATGGACTGGAAGATGACCAGGAAGCCTATGACCACAGAGATGCCGATGACCAGATGCAAGGCGATGTTGAAGCCGGGCATCTTCTCCGGGGTGAGTTGGCTCATGAGTTCGTCCAGCGTCTCCACGTCATACTTCTCCAGGCCAGGCTGGGCGAGGATAGCCTGCTTCACGGAATCCTGAAACCGCGGCGGATTCTCCGTGCGGATATAGAAGGCGCTGGCGCCAACGTCGCCGTCGAGTTCGTCGAGCGTGGTGATGGGTACGAACTTGCGGCCGCCTTTACCGTGCTCCACGATTCCGGCGACACGAAAATCATTGTTCATAATACGAATGCTATCGCCGACGTGCAGGGCACTTTTGCCGGTACCGGCAGCGTAGTCATCAATGATGGCGTCGCGCGGACCCTGAAATGGACCACCTGCGATGAAATGAAATGGGCGGAGCGCATTGAAACTATCGAAGTCGATGCCGTAGATGTTCTCAAGCTTGGCGCCGCCGCTGAGGTGAATGTTGACCGGTGCGACGACGGCGACATGGGGAATTTTGCGGAGAATAGCAGCGATGCCCAGAGGAGCAGGCGCACCGCTCACGCTGACCAGGTTGCTGCTGGTGCCAGGGCGCGCGGCAATATCCATACCGATGCCGCTGGTCCGGGTCTTGGTCCCATTCAGCATGCCCATGAGCGCGGCAGCAATGGAGAGGATCATCACCACTTCAATGGCGACGGCGAAAACGCTGATCAGGGAGCGTAGCGGGCGGTGTACGAGATTACCGAAGACAAGCTTATTCATGCTCTTCCAGTGTATGGTCTGTGACGACTGCGGCAAAGGCCGTAACTGTGCAAGAAGACCATGCGCGCACCCATGCTAACCTATGGTACCGGCAAGTGGCTTTCCTCATATTAGCAACGATATGACACTAACCCATGACATTGCTGTCTCGCCCGTGGAGCCTATCGCAGGCAAAGCGCGCTCCCAGCTCGTGGACATCGTCAAGGGCGTGGCCATCGGGCTCGTCGCCTATGGCCACTCGACACAGGGCATGGAACACCGGGGCTGGTGGAATAGCCCGGCGTATATTTTTTCCGACACATTTATTTACAGCTTCCATATGCCGGTCTTCTTTTTTGTGGCCGGACTCTTTCTGATCGGCAGCCTGCATCGCCGGGGCCTGAAACATTTCACGCTGGATAAGCTGCAGACGATTCTGTACCCCTACATGCTATGGGCCGCCCTGGGCGGCTATCTCTCCATTCCCCTCATCAACTGGGTCCATCCCAATACTCCTCCGCGTGGGGTGCAATTTTTCCTCCAGCTTGTGGATGGCGATGCGTCGTGGTTTTTAATGACGCTGTTCATCTGCCTTATGCTGGCCGCGGTCACGAGCAGGTTGCCGCACTGGCTGCGGTTCATACTGGGGGCCGTGATGGCGGTGACGATCGTGGCACCGCCAGGCAGTATGACGATCTTGTACTATGTGCCGCGCGAATTCTGTTTTCTGGCTACGGGCATGTGGGTAGGCAGCTCGATCCACAAGCTGGAGAAGCTACCGGTGTGGGCAGCAGCGCTCGGCTGCTGCACTGTGATGGGGATACAGGCATTCATGATCCATCGCTACGGCGTGCCTGGACGCTACGTATACATTCCGCTGGGCCTGATGGGCACACTCGGCTTATTTCTTGCGGCGCGTGTGATCGAACACACCGGGACCGGTAAGTTCTTCGTCTGGGCGGGGCAGGCATCACTGGCAGTCTTTCTACTGAGTCCCTACTGCCAGGGAGTCGTCCGGGAGCCGCTTGCCCGCTTTCTGCATGTGCAAAGCTTCTGGCCGCAACTCGTTTTACCGACTCTGTCAGCTTTTCTGATTCCAGTGGTTATCTGGCATCAGCAGAAACCATGGAAGATCACCTGGTTTTTCCGCTGGCCTTCCGGCAACCGGGCAAGCGCGGAGTGAGTGCTTCCGGAGTTTACAAACGAGGTTGATACCAGCCTCGCCAACGATCTCTATTGGCAATAGTTGGCTATAATTTCGCTCAAAGGCATCGGGCGAGTAGATCTCCATCACAGCACGATCCGGTTCTGAAAACGCATCTATTTCAGGTGAGGGCCATGACACAGGCATTGTTCGATAAGTATTACTACTCGAACCCAAAGTTCGAAGGTGGAACAGTGCCATTTTTCCGCCTGTGCAAGGAAAAGATTCCCGCCAGCGCGGAGATACTGGAGATTGGATCCGGTCCGAGCAATCCGTGTTCGCAGATGCTAAGCGAGATCGGCACAGTGACAGGTTTAGATGTCGATCCGGATGTAAAGAACAACCGGTGGCTGGCAAAAGCCTTCGTTTTTGACGGCAAGCAGATGCCATTTGCCGACGCGTCCTTCGACACCTGCGTTTCAAACTTCGTATTGGAGCATGTAGAGCATCCCGAAGAACATTTCAAAGAGGTGGCACGAGTTCTGCGGCCAGGCGGCGTTTACTGCCTGCGCACGCCGAATCTTTACCATTACGTTTCCATGGGCGCGCACATCATGCCACATTCCATGCACCTGAAGCTGGCCAACCGGCTGCGCTCGTTGGCCGAGGGCGCGCACGATCCTTACCCGACGTGGTTTCGCTCCAATACCCGCGGACGTCTGCGGGAACTGTGCCGCATGGGAGGCCTCGACGAACCCGGGATCACGATGATTGAACCCGAACCTTCGTATGGGCGCGCCCACGCACTACTCTTCTACCCGATGATGGCCTATGAGCGCCTGGTGAACATGACGGAAGCCCTGTCTGGCTGCCGCATCACGATACTGATGGTGGCGTACAAGCCCGCATAAGCACATACAGCCATATTTTTGAATTCGCTGGTTTTATTGAGCTCAGACCGTTGTTTCCGCCGGTGGCGGCGCAGCCCTCTTAGGGAATTCGCTCACCTTTCTTACTGCTACGGTTTTGCGACGCTCCGGGAATATGAGACTGCCGACGAGCGGTAGAGCATAGCGTGTGGCAAAAACGGTAACAATAAGAATGCCGGTCACAGTAAATGCAACCGTGAGGCATGTGCCCAGTGATCCCTCCGGAGCAAGATGCAGAAAGTACACGAGGAAAGCGAACCCCCAGGGCGACCTCCTGACGCTTCCAGTAACCGAATCGGCGATGATGAATAAGGTGACCATCACCAAGGGCATCAGGATGAGGACGCCTGCCCATTTTCCCTCGTGGTAAGCATCAGCGGAAGGCCCAAAGGACACAGAGGTAGTAAAGTCTTCGTCGCTGAGAAGGCCAATTTCATGAGCGAACACATTGTTGACGTTGATAGAAGGCTTGTTCGGCCAGATGAAATGCGGGACGAGGTTCAACACACCTATAACCATAGGGCTGTATCCAAATTTTCCCTTTGAGTCCGTGGCATCGATCAGAGCGTCATCCATCGCCACCATGCCGAGGCGCTCCAGAAATCCCCGATCCTGGGTGTAGTAATGCGGCGCCGTATCGAGTGCAATATCTTCATCATTTGCTTTGTATTCCGTGCGCACATCGTCGATATGGCTCAGCCAGTAGTTCGCGGCGTCTATACGTTCGCTGTACGTCGGGAGGTCTCGAGTGTAATTTCGCACCACCTGAGAATATGGAACGAGATAATACAGCATGAAAAAGGTCACCAGCGCCATTGCTGCCAAGCCCATTAGTTTGAATTTGTAGCGTAGGGCGCCGCACACCACCACATAAGCCACTAACGGTGTAAAGATTGCCTGTTTGGAAGTTCCCAGGATGCCGCCGTATAAGATCATGAAAAGGCTGCCGATGATCAGGAACAGATTGACACTACGGCGTCCGCCGGAACTGCGGATCTCGTCATATACAGCCAGGAGCATCCCAAGCGGGAGAAAGAATACGAACTGGTTGAGCACCGCGCCAATCGAGCCGTTATCATTGCCAATCACGGACAGAACGAATGAAAGGGCGATACCAACGGTGATGCAACCAATCGCCATCTGGCGGATATTGTCAGTTGTGTGGCCCCGCTCCAGCAAAGGCACTTTCAGCCTCACTCTGCGACTGATCGCGACCGCAGCCAGGATCGATCCCATACCAGCGGTATAAACCAGGATGGTTGTCATCGGGGCCCGCAGGTTCAAGTCCGCAGGTTCGCCCAGGAAGACCTTAGCGCACTGGGAGAAGATGAGGCCCAGAATTGCATTAGCAAAAACATAGGCTCCACTCGCACGGTACAGGCCTCCAGCCAGATTGAAGGCCAGAGTTGCGAGCATAATGTAGATGAAAACAAAGGCGGCAAAGAGCGGCTGAGTTCCCTGCAGCACCTCCAGGACGCAGAGCAGAATGGCAAAAAGACCAGCATGCCAGGGAGTGATCCGCTCGGGAAAGGGTATCCGCATATTTATTATCAGTCCACACAGCGGGCATCTGCGAGCTCGCCTTGGATACTGCCCTCCAGTTTACAAGGGTTCCCCTTCCACCGGGAAAATACTGACGGAAACCCGGAAGTACCTTGCGGAATCTGACAATATTCTCATCCCACTTCAAACTGGGCATTGACAAGCTCGATTTGTCGTAATCAAATCGGAGAGCTCAAATTCTTCTCATCGCGGCTGCAATCTAATTTATCGACCGACAGGACGATGTCCACCTTCGGGAAGGAAACTAGACGGAGCCAGCAGTGGTAGGACCAAAGCATCCGGCATATAGTTCGGAGACAGTACGCGCAGTTGTTTCATTTCAGGAGACCAGAGTATGACCTATAGCAGAATGAATCTTCGTGGCGTTCTTGCGCTTGCCCTAGCGGCAGTGCTCGCATTTGCCGGAATTTCCGGTTACGCCCAGGAAGTTAGCGGCAGCATCAGCGGCACCGTAACCGATACCAGTGGGGCAGTGGTCAAGGGGGCGAACGTCGTCTTCACCGCCACGGACCGCAACCAGGTCATACGTACGGTTACGAGCAACAGCGTCGGCTTTTATACTGCGACCTCGCTGCCAATCGGCATCTATAGCGTCAGCATCACGGCCCCAAAGTTTTCGACAGCCGTAGTGCAGCACCTGATCCTGCATGCCAATGACGCGCTTACCGTGAACCAGTCGCTGCGTGCCGGCAATGCATCGGAAAGCGTTGTTGTGACAGCGGAGCAGGTGCAACTCAACCTGGAGAACGCCGCGACGCAGAGCGTGATCAATGGCACGCAGGTGCGCGAACTCATCCTGAACAATCGCAACTATGAACAGTTGGTCGCACTGCAGCCGGGCGTGGTTTATGGCGGCACCAGTGACCAGCTTTATATCGGTAATTCCCTGCCTTCCGGCACGACCAATACGCTTGCCTTCTCAATCAACGGCCACCGCGCCAGCACCAATGACTGGACGATTGACGGCGCGGACAACCTGGACCGCGGCTCTAATCTGACAGCGATTAACTACCCAAGCGTGGATGCGATCGCTGAGTTCAAGACGCTGCGCGGCACTTATTCAGCAGCATATGGCCGCACGGCCAGCTCGCAGATCAATGTTGTGACCCGCTCTGGCACGAACAATCTGCATGGTTCGGTGTATGAGTTCTTCCGCAATGATTTGTTCAATGCGAATGGCTACTTCAATAATTTGAATAAGGTCGCCCGTCCGGAACTTCGCTATCACGATTTTGGCGGTACGATCGGCGGGCCGGTTGTGATTCCCCGTGTCTATGACGGTCGCGACAAGACGTTCTTCTTCTTCTCGGAAGAAATTCGCCGCGTAGTCAATGCAACGGGTGTAACGAGCTATGCGCCGCTGCCTTCTGAAATCGGTATAACCACTCCGGGCGTTTACAGTTTCGCGGACCCGGTCTGCACCTCGGCTACTACCGCATCCACAACCTGCCCCGGCACCACGGGCAACACCATCAGCACCATCTCACCGACTGCAGCCGCGTACATCAAGGACATCTTCTCCAAGCTGCCCGCTCCGAATCCGGTGGGCACTCAGGACCCGCACACGCTGGTCTACAACGCCAAGAGCTACTACAACAATGAGCAGGAACTGGTGCGCATCGATCACAAGATCAATGCCAAGGCGAGCGTGTTCTATCGCTTTGTGCATGACAGTCTGCCAACCAAGGAACCGAGCGGCCTATTCAACGCCGCAGGTACCGGATTGCCTGGCGTGAATTCAACGTCGACAACTTCACCGGGCACCACGCACATGGGTCACCTGAACTATGTGCTGAACCCCAAGACGTTGTTTGATTTTGGCTACGCCTATACCTCCGGCGCGATTTTGAGCACGCCGTCGGGCCTGAACTCAAGCGCGAATTCGGGGGACATCAATCCGGCGCTGCCTTTTGCCAGCAAGATCGGCATCGTACCCGTGCTGACCTTCCAGAATGGAACGTCAATCACCGGACCGGGCGTCTATAACGACTACAGCAAAAACCACAATATTTTCGGCAGCATGACCCGCACCTGGCACCAGCACACCATCACCATTGGTGCGAGCATCAACCACTACGAGAAGAACGAGAACGCCACCACCGGGAACGCCGGCACGTTCAATTTCAACGGCACGAACGCACCGACTGGTTCTGCCAGCAAGGTGCTGATCGAGCAGTCCATCGCGAACTTCCTGCAGGGTGTTGCCAATAACGGCTTCAGCCAGACCAACCAGGCAGCGACCCCAGATGTAACAGAACTGCAGGAAGAAGCCTTCATCCAGGACGACTGGAGAGCAACACGCCGCCTGACACTCAACATCGGCGTACGCTACTCGCATTTTCTGCAACCAGTGGATAACAACGGACAGATGTCGAGCTTCCTGCCAAGCAGCTTTGTTGCGGGTAATACGCCCACGATCGACACCACCGGCTACATCTGCACCACCGCCGAAATTGCGCTGTTGACGCCGAAGCAGTGCCCGGGAGCGATCAACTCTACCTTCAACTCAAACCCGAGCGGTCAGACCGCGACTACACCAAGCGCGGCCTATGACCCGCTGAATGGCATCATCCTGGGCAACTTTACCCAGGCAAACCAGCACTACTCGCCGTATGGCGCGCAGGTAACGCACACGGACAAGCTGGACTTCGCACCTCGTTTCGGCCTGGCGTATGACGTCTTCGGCGACGGACGCACTTCGTTCCGCGCCGGTTATGGCATCGCGTTTGACGATGCGCTGGTCGGCATGTACGAGCAGAACATCTTCGCCAATCCGCCGTATGTAGCGACGTCAACTTATGCTTCCACCAGCCTGGATGCACCGAACGCAACCAACACCAGCGCATACGTACCGCCGACGCTACAGGCGACACCAGCCAACTACCACCCGCCGTACTCGCAGCAGTACTCCATGAGCATCCAGCACCAGTTCAACCATGACCTGCTGATCGATGTTGCCTTTGTCGGCTCTCATGACACCCACCTGCTGGGCCGTATGGACATCAACCAAGTACAGCCCGGGCTGGCAGCTGCAGACGGTCTGGTTCCTTCTGGCGGCTTCATCAGCAGTTCGCAGGAGATGGTGCTGAACCAGATCCGTCCGTACAAGGGCTATGCCGCAATCAACACGGTGCAGTCGGGTTTCAACTCCAACTACAACTCCCTACAGGTGCAAGGGCAGAAGCGCTTCAAGCGCAATTCGCTCATCGACGTGAACTACACCTGGTCACGTGCCATGACGAACGCGCAGGCAGACCGCTCCGGCGCGGTGCAGAACGCATACTACATGGTGCCGGAGTATGGACGCAGCCAGTATGACCGCAAGCATGTATTCAGCACGGACTTTGTGTATGCACTACCGTGGTTCTATGAGCAGGAAAGCCTGGTTGGCAAGGTACTCGGTGGCTGGGAACTATCCGGCATCGTGGCAGTCAACTCCGGTCTACCCTTTACCGCGACGGTCAGCAGCTGGGATCCGGCAGGTCTGGGCTTCCTGGGAACCAGTGTTGTAAGCGGACGTCCGAACCAGAACGGCAATCCGAACATCGCCGCACCCAACACGGACTTCCACAACCACACCATGTGGTTCAACAAAGCGGTATTCGCCAAGTCGGCGGTCTGCACGGTTGCATCCAGCCCGGCAACACCCTGCTTCCCCGGCAACGAACATCAGGATGCGATCAACGGTCCTGGGTTTGAGCGCGTGGATCTGGGCGCCTTCCGCAACTTCAAGCTGACGCAGAGGGTGAACTTCCAGTTCCGCGCAGAGGCGTTCAACCTCTTCAACCACGTGAACTGGTCTGCCATCGGAACCAGCTTGACTGCATCTACTTTTGGTCAAGTCACAGCAACCCGCGACCCCAGAATCCTGCAGGTTGCACTCAAAGCGTCGTTCTAGCCAGAATGTGTAATAGAAAACGGCGGTTGCCCCTGGCAGCCGCCGTTTTCTTTTGCCCTCCGCCGGGAAGGCTCTCTGCGGTAAAATAAATTCATGCACCGGTTGCGCCCTCGCTCTATGCGAGTCCTCCGGGTGTTGAAGTTTGTGCCTGCTTCTCAGCGCATTGACAGTTTGCACCGCTATCCAAAGTTGTCCAGAAGGAGTTTCCTTGTCCGAACACAACCGCATTCTCTTTACCTCGGAGTCCGTTACCGAAGGTCATCCCGATAAGATCGCCGACCAGATCTCTGACGC
>JARLFX010000010.1 GCA_031296355.1 Acidobacteriaceae bacterium | reverse complement strand
CGCCTGGCATTCGCGCCAAGCGGGTCAGGTTGCTCGCAACCATCGTCAACTTGAAGTGCTGGTCGACACGCCTGATGCCGCGATAGACAGTCTGGCGGATGCTGCCAACGGTCTTGCCCCAGCCGAAATGCTCCTCAATGCGCTTACGGATTCTCTGGCTGATGCGGTAGCCCGCATGCCGCGAGGTGCGCCCGTCGATTGCGCTGCCGCCCCAACGCTCATCGTTACGCGCGACGTGCGGCGTGACGTTGCGGGCACGGCAATCGCTCACGAAATCGCGCGTGTCATAAGCCTTGTCGGCGCCTACGGTCTTTGCATGACTGCCAGGTACGCAGTCGAGCAACCGCAATGCGCTTGCGCGCTCAGCGAAGCCGTCTGCATGGCTGACCACGGCGCCAACCACCAGCCCCGAGCGGTTCTCCATCAGAATGTGTCCGTGGTAGCAAAGGATGGCTGGACTCTTTCGACTCTTCTTGAACAGACGCGCATCCGGATCCGTGCCCGACTCATGCGTATCGTTGCTGCGTCGTTTGCCCTTCCAGTCTGTGTCGGCATTACGCCCGCCGCTTGCCGGCGGCCCATCGTTGTCCGAGCCGTCCTTCGCACGGAAGCTCTTGTGACTCGCCCACGCCTGAATCAGCGTACCGTCCACAGAGAAATGCTCTCCCGACAGCAGGCCCCGTTTGTCGGCCAGGCTCATGACTTCAGTAAAGAACGCTTCCACGACTTCGTGCTCCAACAGCCGGTCGCGGTTCTTCGAGAACACCGAGTGGTCCCACACAGCGTCCTCGATCGCCAGTCCGACGAACCAACGGAACAGCAGGTTGTAGCGCATCTGTTCCATCAGCATGCGTTCGCTACGCACCGAGTAGAACACCTGCAACAGCAGCGCCCGCAGCAGCTTCTCGGGTGCAATCGAAGCCCGGCCGGTGTCGGCATAGATGACGTTAAACAGCCCGTTGAGCTGTTTCAACGCGTCATTCACCAGCAGCCGGACCCGTCGCAGCGGGTGATCCGCCGGAACGAAATCCTCCAGCTTGACTGTCGTGAACAGGGGTTCCTGCATCTCATCCATTCCGCGCATCGCATCCACCGCCAAAGTTCATGAACACGATATCCATAACGTCTG
>JARLFX010000063.1 GCA_031296355.1 Acidobacteriaceae bacterium | reverse complement strand
CTGTGCGGCTGCCAATCTGCTTTGCCGTCGGGAACGAGTTCGAGGAGGCGGCGGGTGGAGGCGATTTCGGAGTCGTAGTTGAGGAGGAGTACGTCGGCGATTTTCATGGGTTGTGATGCCTCGGGAGAATCTTAGTGCAAGTGCGGTCCCGATTGGAATGTGCGCAGGGACAAATTTGCGCGCGTCGCGAGGCTATCCCACCTTAGCCGCGATGAAACTGCGGCGAAGATGGGGCACCCAGGTTTGTGGGAGACGATAAAGTGGCCGCGCGAAGCAATCCGCCGTGCGCGCAGCACCTAGCCCATGATGTTGTAGCCGCAGTCGACGTAGATGGTTTCGCCGGTGATGCCGCTGGAGAGGTCGCTGGCGAGAAAGAGGGCGGTGCCGCCGACTTCTGCCAGTTCGACGTTGCGCTTCATGGGGGCGCGGTCGGCGTGGGCCTTGATCATTTCGCCGAAGTTGCCGATGCCGCGGGCTGCGAGCGTCATGACGGGGCCGGCGGAGATGGCGTTGACGCGAATCTGGGTTGGGCCGAGATTGCTGGCAAGGTAGCGGACGGTTGCTTCCAGCGCGGCCTTGGCTACGCCCATCACGTTGTAGTGGGGGACGACCTTTTCTGCGCCGAAGTAGCTGAGGGTCATGATGGAGCCGCCCTCTGTCATGAGAGGAACGGCGGCGCGGCTGACGGCGATGAGGGAGTAACAGCTAACGTCGTGCGCGATGCGGAAGCCTTCGCGGGTGGTCTGGATGAACTCACCTTTAAGCTCGCTGGCGGGGGCGTAGGCGACGGCGTGGACGACGGTGTGGAGCTTGCCGTACTTGGCCTTGATCTGCTCGAAGACCTGCGCGATCTCGTCGTCGCTGGAGACGTCGCACTGGAAGCCGGAGGCATTGGGGAGGTCGGCGATGAGACCGTCAGCCTCCATTTTCATGCGCTCGTTCTGATAACAGATGGCGAGCTGCATACCGGCTTCAGAGAGCTTCTGTGCGATTGCCCAGGAGATGCTTCGCTTATTAGCCAGGCCGAAGATGACGGCGACGCGGCCTTTGAGGTTTTCCATGCGGGGGGTTCCTTTCAATGCGACCGGCAAAGAGCCGCTACATACCTAGAATATCAGGGCTTAAGGCGGCTATAGGGAAAATGCTCTGAATCCAGCGATCGTGGGCTCTCGATCAGACACATCCTGCAAACCCAGGTCTCAAAATCGAGACCTGGGGCACCCACTTCTGTACCTGTTCGGGCTAGCCGCCAAGGTCGACGTGCTGGACCCGGGCGATGGGCTGGCCGAGGAAGCGGGAGCCGAGGCGCTGGAACTTTTCCACGGAGTCTGTGGCGAAGAATTCGCAGGCAGGCGGGGTGTTTTTGGACAAGGGGGCGGCCATAAACCGGGTGGCGACACGCTGGGCTGCGGCGGCGGCAGAGTCGAGAATCTGCAGGTCTGGCGCGCCGGAAGCGGGTGGGAAGTGTTGGCGGAGGGCACGCTCCAGCAGGGGCTGGAGCAGGGGGTAGTGGGTGCAGCCCAGCAGGACGGTGGCGGGCAGGATGCCCTGTGAGCGGGCGTCAGCGAGGGCTTCTTCGAGGTAGATGCGGAGAACCTCTTCGGTGACGGGATGGTCGGTCCAGCCCTCTTCAACGAGGGGAACGAGCAGGGGGCAGGCTTTCTCGTAGGCCTGCAGGCCGTGGGCGGCGCAGGCGCGGGCGTAGGCGTGGCTCTGCACGGTGGCCTGGGTGGCGAGGACGAGTACCCCGGAGCGGCCGGGAGTGGCGGCGCGGGCTGCAGCGGCGGCTCCGGGCTCAATCACGCCGATGACGGGGATCTTTGCCTCGGCTTCGAGAGCGTCGAGCGCGAGGGCGCTGGCGGTGTTGCAGGCGACGACGAGCAGGTCAGCGCCGTGGGCCTCCAGAAAGTGGGCGGAGCCGACGGCGTAGCGGGCGATGGTCTCGCGGGATTTGGAGCCGTAGGGGAGGCGGGCGGTGTCGCCGAGGTAGACGTAATCAGCCTGGGGAATGAGGGCGAGCAGGGCGCGCATGACGGTGAGGCCGCCGAAGCCGGAGTCGAAGATGCCGATGACGGGGCGGCTCATTGGTTGTCGTCCGCGGGTGGAGTGGTGGGGTCAGCCGGGGTGGGGGTGCTGAGATCGGCCATGGAGTAGGTGCGGGAGAGGTCAGCGTGGCCAGCGAGGGTGGCGACCTGCTGGCCATCCACGAGGAAACGGACCTGCGTGATCTGGGGCAGGTTGGCGTGGAGTGTTTGCAGGATGGACTGGACGGTGAGCATCTCGGTGAGTACGCCGGAGGGATGGCCCTGCACGAAGCCGCCGTGGAGGTTGATGACGGCGAGCATCTGCTGGGTCTCTGAGGGCTCGGCGGCGGTGAAGAGCGGTGAGGAGGCGGCGGCAGGCGTCTTGGGTACGTCGACGGGGAGGAGGAAGACATCGTCGACGGACTGGCCGCCGGTGAGCGGATGCGTGGAGTTGGGCAAGGCGTAGCCGGAGAGCAGGCGTTCGAGCAAGGCGCGGGCGCGGGCGCCGGGTTCGGCGGGGAGAGCGACGAGTTCGGGGGTTACGGTGATGCTGGCGTCAGCGTCGTTGGCGATGGCGAGGGTGACGGATTCAGCGTCCGTGTTGTCTGGCGCGGAGAGGGGCGTGGGGTCGCTGAGGGCGGCGAGCTCTTCCATGCGCTTGTGGTGCAGGTGGAAGAGGTAGATCGCCATGAGCACGCTGGAGCCGAGCAGGATGCCGAAGAGGATGCGCTGGTAACGGGGGATCATGGCGTGACCCCGGGGTGCAGGCTGGGACGAGCGGCGAGCAGTGGAGCAGTGGCCGGCAGGCTGGCGGATGGGCCGTTCTGGCCGCGCCAGAAGACGAGGGCGGTGGCGATGGATTCGGCGACGTGGGCCTGATAGCTGGGGTCGCTGACGTCGGCCTTGCTGTTGCCGTCGGCGGATTGCAGCGGGGCAATCTCGATGACAACGGCGGGGCAGGTGAGGTTATCCAGCGGAGCGACGGCGGTCTGGGCCTGGACGACGGGAAGGAGGGTGCGGGTGAGGGCGGTGTTGAGCTGCTTCAGGAGCAGTGCGCTCTGCACGGCGAAGGCGCTTTGCGCGGTGGCCCAGGGGAGGAGGGCGCGGTGCGAAGCATCGGGCAGCAGGGCGGAGGTGAAGAGATGGACGCCATTGCCGCTGCCGGTGGCATGCAGGACCAGGCAGGCGATGGCGACAGAGTGGTTGGCGATCTCGGCGCGCTGGTCGGTGGTGAGGACGGCGGCGGGGTCAGATTCGCGGGTGGAGAGGACGGTGAAGTTGTGCGATTGCAGGGCGGAGCGCAGGCGGACGGCGAGCGCGAGGGTAACGTCTTTCTCGGCGAGGTGGTCGTTGATCTGCGCGCCGGTCTCGGGGCCGCCGTGTGCGGGGTCAATCAGGACGATGGTGCGCTGGGGCGCGGCGGGCAGAACGCGGTGGGGAATGGCGGCTTCTGGCGCGGGCGTGGCGGGTGGCGGCGCGGCTGCTGCGGGCGCGGCTGGGGGATGTTGCCATGCCGGGGCAGGGCGCTGTTGCGCGCGAACGTGATGGGTGGAGACCAGCGCGGTGAGCAGTACGATGTTCGCAATGCAGAGGGCGAGGAGTATTGCCCAGCGAGCGGGACGCCCGAAGGTGAGGCTTGATGTGCCGGTTGAATCTTCTCTAGGTCGTATGGACATATCAAGGAACCTGGAGCGGGCGAAATGGTTCGGGTGGAAATTGTGGGTGCTACGAGCGAGAAGCAGATTCTTCGCTGCGCTCAGAATGACAGTTCAAAAAAGTGAATGACAGATCAAAAAGTAGTAGTGCTATGAGCATTTGAGATTCTTCGCGCAAAAGCGCGCTCAGAATGACAAATATTCTTACCTAATCCAACACACAATATTCTTACCTAGTCCAGCGCATAGATGGCGAGGCCGCTGAGTAACTTGGGATAGAAGTCAGTGGACTTCTGGGGCATGACGTCCAGGGCAAAGGCCACTTCCTTCAGTTGACCCAGCGTACATGGATTGATGAGGAAGGCAATGTCAGCGTCGTGGCGGGCGATCTGGTCGAGGGCTTCCTGGGCGTCGCGGAGGTAGCGCAGGTTCTTCTGATCGCGGACGGATTCAGGCGTGAGGCCGAGAATCTCTTCGAGGATGAGCGAGTGCAGCTGGACGACGTCGAGCTGACGCTGCAGCTTGGAGATGTTGGCCAGGGCGGAAGCGACGGCGGCCTTCTTGCCGGTGAGGACGTAGTTGCCTTCGCGGGTGGCGGCGATCATGGAGACCAGCTTGGGCTGGGTGACGGTGGCCAGGTGCGCGAGCAGAGCGGCGGCATCGCCGGCGGGGAGCTTCTTGACGTCGAAGAAACGGGTGACGCGGCCGAGGAACTCTGACGGATGGAAGTTGTTGAGGCCGAAGACGACGCGGTGGGTGGGCAGGATGGTGATGCCGGGTGAATCCATGTTGACGAAGGTCATCATCATGGCAGCCTCTGGAAATGCAGGCGCGGGCAGCTTGCCCTTGGCGGGCGCGGGCGCGGTGATGTCTTTGCCGAGCTCGGCGGCGCGCTCTTTGGCGTAGGCGACCGAGGTCTCGTAGCGGTGGTGGCCGTCGGCGATGATGAGCTTCTTGTCTGCCATGACGGCGCAGACCTTCTGGATGATCTTTGGGTCGGCGACCTTCCAGAGGCGGTGGATGACGTTGTACTCGTCGGTGACTTCGACTTCGGGGGCATCGCCGGCGAAGAGGAGCTTGTCGGTGGCGAATTCGGGGTCGGAGTAGAGCAGGTAGATCTGCTCGCAGTAAGCGCGGGTGGCCTTGAAGAGATTCAGGCGGTCGGACTTGGGCTTGGAGAGGGTCTGCTCGTGGCGGTAGATGACCTCTTCGGCGTAGTCGTAGAGCTGGCCGAGGGCGATAAAGCCGCGGCGCTCGCGGACCTCTTCGGTGCCGGGGACGGTATAGGTCTGGCTGTAGGCGTAGATAGCGGGATCGGACTCTTCGGTGAGCACGCCTTCTTTGCGCCAGGCGGCGAGGTCAGCGGCGGCGCGGGTGTAGACGTTGTTGGTGTCAGTATCGCCGGGTTCGCCCTTGCCGAGGATGACGCGGATCAGGTTGTAGGGGCTGCGGTCGTAGTACTTCTGCTGCATGGCAGGGGAGATCTTGTCGTAGGGCTGGGTAACTACGTCCTGGGTCTGAACTTTGGCGGGGTTGTAACGCAGTGCTCGGAAAGGAAAGATGCTTGCCATGCGGCTGGGAGTGCTCCGGTGCTGGATTTTTGAGCGCCGGCAGCGAAAGGAGAGGCTCCGTGCGGACGAACGCGCAGGTTTCATTGTAAACCCGGGGGAGAGGCAGGGGTTAGGGGTTAGGGCGGTAGAGAAGCAGGTCCCTCGGCTTCGCTCGGGATGACAAACAAAAAGAAGAAGCAGATTCCGCCATGCGGCGGAATGACAAAAGTTTTGAGTTGGGGATGGAGATGGGCAGAAAGATCGTGCGGCAATGAAACCCCAGGTCTCAGAATCGAGACCTGGGGCACCCGGGTTGGTGGCGCGGGGGATATGCGAAAATGGCGGTGGAGGTTACGACCCTGCATTTAGTGTGGAGCAACACCTTCACCATTCACAACTTCATGCTTCAGGATGTGGCCGGCAGTCTGGCAGCCGTGTTGGCATTTGCCGCTGTGTTCTATGCGCCGGGTTATCTGGTGGGCTATGCCACGGACCTCTTTCAATTTAGACAGATGGGATTTGCGGAGCGGTCGGTATGGGCGATTGCGTGCTCGTTTTGCGTGACGCCGGTGCTGGCCTACCTGGTGGGGCGGAGCGTGGGGCTGAGCGGCATCTGCTGGGTGCTGGTTGCGCTGACCGTGGGAACGCTGCTGCTGTTTGGATTCAGGCGCGGCGGGCGGGGCTGGCCAAGCCAGGACCGCTGGGTGACTGCGCTGCTGGTGGGCGGGTGGATCGCGTTCGCGCTACTGATGCTGGTGGATGCGCAGGTGGGCAAGAAGCTGTACTTCAGCGTGGTGATGGCGGACCAGAGCTACCGGATCGCATTTACCGATGCGGTGGTGAGGACAGGGATTCCGCCGGCGAACCCGCTGTACTTTGCCGGAGCGCTGGCGCCGATGCGCTACTACTACTTCTGGTATGTGCTGTGCGCGACGGTGGTGAAGCTGGCGCACGTTTCGGCGCGGCAGTCGTTTATCGCGAGCAGCATATGGGCCGGATTCGGTGTGCTGGTGACGGTGAGGCTGTATACGTCGCACTTCTTCCGGTGGGAGCGGAAGCAGAGGTGGATTGCGCTGGGGCTGTTGTTTGTGACGGGCGCGGATCTTATTCCGTCGCTGGGCAACGCAATTTTGCAGCCCTGTTTGAATGGGGACATCGAGTGGTGGTCGGTTGATCCGATTGCGGCGTGGCCGGATTCGCTGCTGTGGGTTCCGCACCATACGGCGAGCGCGATGTGCTGCCTGCTGGGGTTCCTGTTTCTGTGGCGCAGCCTGGAAGAGATAAGCGCGCGCAGCAGGCGGTGGGGATTGGCGCTGGCGGCGGTTGCCTTTGCGAGCGCGTTTGGCCTGTCCATCTATGTAGCGTTCGGCTTTGTGCTGCTGATGCTTGCGTGGCTGGTGCGGCTGGCTGTGCTGCGGCATCCGGAGCGCTATGCGCTGTGGCGGCGGGTGGCGGCGATCAGCGTATTGAGCGCGGCGCTGCTCGCGCCATTTGTGTATGAGCTGGCAAGCACCCTGCCCCATGCCGCAGGCGGCAATGCAAACGCTGCGCCTGCGCCGCATATGTTCTCACTGAGCGTGAGGCGGATGATCGACTCCGGGCTGGTGACGGGGCTGCCGGTGTTTGCGGCGTGGAACAAGACGCATCCGGTATTGCTGGACCAGATGATACGGCTGCTGCTGCTGGTGCCGGGGCTGGCGATGGAGCTGGGGCTGTATGGCGCGGTGCTGGTGTTGCTGATGAAGGAGCGGCGACGCAGGCGGCTGGCTGATCCGGCACGGGACACTGCGCTGTTCTTCACGATATGCGGCTTGCTGATGGTGCTGTTTATCAGCTCCTCGGTGATGAGCAATAACGATTTCGGCTACCGGGCGGTGCTGTTGCCGCAGTTTTTTCTGCTGCTGCTGGCGGCGGATGTGCTGGGTTCGTGGTGGATTCCGGGCAAGACGCAGGCTGTGGAGGTGACTCCGGCGAGGCGGAAGCTGGTTTACAGCTTGCTGGTGCTGGGCGTGGCGGGGTCAATCTATGGAGCGCTGCTGCTGCGGGCGTGGCTGCCGCTGGAGGCGCCGATTGTGCAGAACGGCTTCAGTCAGCTGCCGGAGGATGAGTTCCAGATTCGCGAGGGCTTTGCCGCACTGGACCGCGTGGCGGCAAAGGATGCGGTGGTAAATTTTCGCCCGATCGATCCGATGCCTGACCGGAAGGACGAGGTGATGACGCCGAGCGAGTTCTACCAGCGGATGATGGTGATGGATACGGGGCGGCAGATTCTGAATGCGGAGAAGGATTGCGCGACCCACTTTGGGGGCGATGAGGCAGCGTGCCCGGAGATACAGAAGGCGACGGCGCAGCTCTATGCGGTATCGGCTCCGAGCGCGGAGTGGGCGCGGGAGTATTGCAGCCGGTTCGGCGTGCAGTACCTGACGATCAGCCACCGCGACCCGGACTGGGGCAGCGATACGGGATGGCCGGTGACGCTGCCTGCGATAGCGAAGGAGCCGGGGTTCAGGGTTCTGCGGTGCGGTGGAGACCAGGGCGCGGAGGCGCCAGCTTCAAGCAAAGCGCAGATTGACGTACATTGGTGAAATGCGCATCCAAGAGATGAGCAGATGCGGACGAAAAGAATGAATCTACGGCAGCGGCTGATCGTGGTGGGATGCATGGCGCTCGGGCTGGGCGTGTATGCCCATGCGCAGAGTACGCCGCCACCGGTGAACGTGGACCGCGATCCGGTGGCTGCGCCGGAAGGCGACGCTCCCATTGCACCGCCAGCGATCACGGGCGCGCAGGGAACGGTGTCGCGCACGGGGAGCGGACAGTTTGTGCTGCGGCGCGATGCGGCCGAAGTGGTGCTGAACGCGACGGTGGTGGATGCAAACCAGCACCTGGTGGAGAACCTCGACAAGTCAGCGTTTCATGTGTACGAAGACGGCGTGCCGCAGACGATCGTGGGATTCCGGCATGAGGATATTCCAATCTCGCTGGGCATCCTGATCGATAGCTCGGGCTCGATGTACAACAAGGTGGAACCGGTGCGCACGGCGGCAATGGACCTGATCCGCGCCTCGAACAAGCAGGATGAGACGTTCATTGTGAATTTTTCTGACGAGGCGTTCATCGACCAGGACCTGACGTCGGATACGGAGAAGCTGAGCAGCGCGCTGAACCGCTTCCGCCCGGCGGGTGGCACTGCGATCTACGATGCGGTGGTGGAGTCGGCGGACTATCTGGCGCAGTTTGCGAAGAAGCCGAAGCAGGTGCTGCTGGTGATCACGGATGGAGACGATCACGACTCAACGTCGTCGCTGGAATCGGCGATTCGACGGGTGCAGGATATGGATGGGCCGGTGGTGTACTGCATCGGGCTGCTGTTCGGCTCAGAGGACATGGACCGCGCGTCGCGGAAACACTCGCAGCGGGTGTTGCAGGACCTGGCGGACCAGACGGGCGGCATCGCATTCTTCCCGCGCAGCGTGGATGACGTGGATGCGATCACGCGGCAGGTGGCGCAGGATATTCGCAGCCAGTACACCATTTCGTACCACTCCACGCGGCCATATACGGAGCAAGGCTACCGGCAGATCCACGTGGACGCAAAGGCAAAGGGATATCCGAAGCTGATCGTGCGCACGCGCAGCGGATATTTCCCGAAGAAGCCGGGCAGCGCGACGCCGGCGCCGGAGAATGCGCCGAACCTGAAGGGACAGACAGGGAAATAGCTGAGCGTGCGTCCTGGAGCTGTTAAGAAACCGTTGGTGTGTGCCTGTGCGTAAATCCTCGGAAAGCAGATTCTTCGCTGCGCTCAGAATGACAGAGTGTATAAAGTGGACTGCTGAGAGCTGACAACTGAGATGAACGAAATCACGAGCACGGAGCGGGAGGCGGCGGAGCTGGTGCAGCGCGTTCGCGCCGGCGATGTGCGCGCGCTGGCGCGTGCTGTGTCTGTGGTGGAGCAGGGCGGCGCTACGGCGACGGCGGTGCTGAGCGCGTGCCATGCGGCGGATGCAGAGCGGAAGGCGCTGCGCATTGGATTTACCGGGCCGCCGGGCGCAGGGAAGAGCACGCTGGTGGACCGCTATGCGCGGCTGTTGCGCGCGCATGGCGAGACGGTCGGCGTTGCGGCGGTCGATCCGACGAGCCCGTTTCACGGAGGGGCGATCCTGGGCGACCGCATCCGCATGCAGGGCGAGCAGGAGGATGCTGGGCTCTATATTCGCAGCGTGGCGACGCGTGGGACGCTGGGCGGGCTGGCGACGGCGACGGCGGATATCTGCACGGTGATCGAGGCGAGCGGCAAGAGCCGCATGCTGATCGAGACGGTGGGCGTGGGGCAGGACGAGGTGGAGATCGCGCGGCTGGCCGATGTGACCGTGGTGGTGCTGGTGCCGGGCATGGGCGATGACGTGCAGAGCATCAAGGCCGGACTGATGGAGATTGCCGACATCTTTGTGATCAACAAGTGCGACCGCGAAGGCGCGGACCGGGTGGAGAGCGATGTGCGGGCGATGCAATCGCTGGTTGAGGCGAATGGATGGACGCCTCCGGTAGTGCGCACGGTGGCTACGACAGGAGAAGGTGTGGCGGCACTGGAGGCTGCGGTGCAGAGCTATGTGGCGCACGGCGCGGAGGGCGTGCAGGCGCGGCGGCAGAGCACGTGGGGCGGGCGGCTGCTACAGATGGCGCAGCGCGAGATTCTGCGGCAGGCTGAGACGCGCGGGGTGAATGCGGCGGCGATGGAAGGCTATGCGGCGGAGGTGGCTGCGGGTGCGAATCCGTATGAGCTGGTGCAGGGGATTGTGCGTGGCGCACTGGGCGGGGCAGAGATGAAGCTCGACCACCTGGGCGTGGCGGTGAAGAGCATTGCGGAGGCGCGGCGGTTCTACGAGACGCTGGGGCTGCGGGTGGAGCACGAAGAGACGGTGGAGCATGAGCAGGTGAAGACGGCCATGCTGCCGCTGGGTGAGACGCGCATTGAGCTGCTGGAGCCGACGGCGGCTGAGTCGGTGATTGGGAAGTACCTGGCGAAGCGCGGCGAAGGGCTGCACCACATTGCCGTGCATGTGGAAGATGTGGATGCGACGATGCAGGCGCTGCTGGCGGCGGGCGCGCGGTTGGTGAATACAGAGGTGCGGACTGGCGCGGGCGGGCACCGCTACTTTTTTGTGCATCCGGCAAGCACCGGCGGGGTACTGCTGGAGATTGTGGGAGCGAAGACGCAATGAAGATGCTTTTGCTGGACCTGTGCGGCGCGGGCGGTACGCTGGCGCTGGCGGATGATGGGCGCGAGCCAGCGGTCTTTGCGCAGAGCGAACTGGCTTCGCGGAGTGCTGCGGCGACGCTGCTGCCGGCGATCCTGGCATTGCTGAAACAGGCAACGCTGAGCGTGAAGGAACTGGATGCGATTGCGATTGTGCATGGGCCGGGATCGTTTACCGGCGTACGCATTGGGGTAAGCGCCGCCAAGGGATTGAGCGAAGGCGCGGGTGTGCCGGTGATTGCGGTTTCGCGGCTGGCGGTGCTGGCAGGGATGTGCACGGGCGCGCAGGGCAGAGTGTATGCGGCGCTGGATGCGGGGCGCGGGGAATTCTATGTGAGAGCCAGCGAGCCAGCGAGTCAGCGAGTCAGCGGGTCAGCAAGTGAGGCGATGTTGACGCGCGAGGAACTGGCGGCTTTGCTGGCCGAAGCGCCGGGTACTGTGTGCGTGTGCGAGGCGAAGGTGGGCGAGGCGCTGGCGGAGTTTGCGCCGGTGATGGTGGCGGAGCCTGCGGCGGGCGATGCGTACGCGCTGACGGCGGCGGAGTTTGCGGCGGCCAGGTTTGCGGATGTGGCAGCGCTGGATGCAAATTATCTGCGGCGCGCGGATGCGGAGATGCTGGAGAAGCAGCGGGCTGCCATGGCGGCTCGGCGGGCGGAGGCAGGGTGATCCGGCGGGCGGTGGCGGCGGACGCGGAGGCGATTGTGGCGCTGGGGCGCGGCGTGCCAGAGGCTGCTCACTGGAGGCTGGAGGAGTATGCGCAGATGTTGCAGCCAGAGGACGCAGGGGCTGCGCTGCGGCGGTGGGTCTACGTGGACCAGGGCGAGGACGGGTTGCTGGGATTCATCGTGGTGATGCTGCTGCGTGCGGGTGGAGAGGTGCAGGCGGAGATTGAAAACCTGGCGGTTTCGCCAGCGGCGAGACGGCGGGGTACGGGCACAGGGCTGTGCCACAGGGCGCTGCAGGAGCTGGGCGCGGCAGGTGCGAAGGTGGTGGAGCTGGAGGTGCGGGCGGGGAATGCGGCTGCCCTGGCGCTGTATCGTGGGCTGGGATTTGAGACAACGGGCATGCGGGCGGATTACTATTCCAGTCCAACGGAAGACGCTCAATTGCTGCGCGCGCAGCTCGGCTGACAAGCCTGTGACAAATGAAGGCAGCGAAAGACTTATAATGAGGATCGATGGTTAAAGACGGTTATTTCTATGGACTGGGGCTCCTTGTGACTGCGGGAGTGGCCTGGTATCTGATGCATTCGCGCGGGATGACGGGCATTATTGTGCTGCTCGCCCTGTTTTTCCTGTGGTTCTTCCGCGACCCGCATCGCACGGTGCCGACCGAGGCCGACATTGTGGTCTCGCCTGCTGACGGCAAGGTGACCGAGTGCGAATGGATCCAGACGGAGCAGGGTCCGAAGCTGCGCCTGAGTATCTTTCTGAGCGTGTTTGACGTGCACGTGAACCGGACGCCGATCGCAGGCACAGTGACGGGCGTGGACTATCGCAAGGGTGCGTTTATGAACGCGATGAACCCGGAATCGGTGATGTTCAACGAGCAGACGCTGGTGGTGGTGAATGATGGCCGGGTGGAGGTTGCATTCAAACTGATCGCCGGGCTGCTGGCGCGGCGCATTGTGTGTAACGTGCGCCCGGGAGATGTGCTGGAGCGCGGCCAGCGCGTGGGACTGATCAAGTTCGGCTCGCGAGTGGATCTGCTTTTGCCCGGTAACGCTGAGTTGCGCGTGCGCAAGGGCGCGCGGGTGAAGGGCGGCAGCAGCGTACTGGCGAAACTGGTAGCGCCTGCCAAGGTATAGCAGCTCAACGGAACGCGGAAGACTTCCCCGAGGAACGGCGTATGGCCATGCACGACGCAGAGGACGAGTTGCAGCAGACACGAGGACACCGCCGGCGTGGCATGTATATTCTGCCGTCGGTCTTCACCTCGGTAAACATTGCGTTCGGCTACTACGCCATCACGCAGAGCCTGCAGGGTTCGCTGGCTGACCCATCGCACTTCGATCATGCGGCGCTGGCGATTGGGCTGGCGATTCCGTTTGACGCGCTGGACGGCCGCATTGCGCGCATGACGAAGACCACAAGCGATTTTGGACGTGAGCTGGATTCGCTGGCGGACGTGATTACGTTTGGCGTGGCGCCGAGCATTCTGGCATGGTCGTGGGGCTTCCGCACGCTGCATCTTTTGCCGGACAGCGATGCGTATCAGCAACTGATTGCGCTGGGCGCATTCGTCAGCTTCATGTTTCTGATCTGCGGCGCGTGCCGTCTGGCGCGGTTCAATATCAGCTCAGACCCTGCGCCTTGCAATCCCGGACGACCGGACCGCAAGTACTTTGTGGGTATGCCGATTCCGGGCGCAGCGGGGGCAATCGCTGCGGTGGTTCATTTTTTCAAGGGCAATCCCATCTACCAGTGGTGGTGGGCGCTGGTGTGGGTGGTGTTCGCGGGCGCAGTGGGCTTGCTGATGGTGAGCCGCTGGCGGTTCTGGAGCGGCAAGGAGATCAACCTCGGCGAGCGGCATCCGTTCCAGGCGATGGTACTGGTCTCGCTGGTGATATGGCTTATTGTGCTGTATCACCGATGGGCGCTGATGCTGATTGCACTGAGCTACATGTCTTCTGGCCTGCTGGCGCGCGTGGGTTATAGCTGGCACCGGGCACGAGCGCACCGCGGCGTATAACGTCTGCAGCGGCGAGAGCAGACGATTGCACGCAGGCTGCTTCATTTAAAAATATTCGAGAAGAGAATTCCGCATGAGCAAAACAACGTACAAGGTAGCAATCGTAGGAGCCTCCACGCTGGCAGGCAAAGAGCTGAGCGAAGCGCTGGGCGAGTCAGCGTTTGCGGCTTCCAATTTTGTGCTGCTGGATACGGACGACGCCGTGGGCAAGCTGGAGAGCGTGGCGGACGATGTGACCTTTGTGCGCAAGCTGGAGGCGGATTCGTTTGAAGGCGCGGACTTTGTCTTCTTTACAGGAGCGCCGCTGACGACGGATGCGCACTGGCGCACGGCGCAGCAGATGGGCGCGGCGGTGGTGGATATGTCGTTTGCGCTGGAGAATACGCCGGGGGTCCCGGTGCGCGCGCCGTGGGTGACAGAGCTGATGCCCGACGGCAGCGATGCGGCGACGCATCCTGACCTGCAGACGCCGGCGGTGGTGGCGGCGCATCCCTCTGCCGTGTTGCTGGCGACGGTGCTGGGACAACTGCAGAAGCGGCATAGCGTGAAGAGCGTATCGGCCACGGTGCTGGAGCCGGCGTCGCAGTATGGGCGCGAGGCGATGGACGAGCTGCATCAGCAGACGGTGGCGCTGCTTTCATTTCAGACCTTGCCGAAGGATATTTACGACACGCAAACGGCTTTCAATCTGACGCCGGAGCTGGGCACGGAATCGAAGCTGCGGCTGGCGGCGACGGAGAGCCGCATCCGGCGGCACTTTGCCGTGCTGGCGGGGAACGCGTTGCCGGTGCCGGCGCTGCAACTGGCGCATGCGGCGGCGTTCCACGGAACAATCGCGTCGGTGCTGGTAGAGCTGGAAGCTCCGGCGAGCGAAGAAGATATCGCGGCGGCGCTGGATAGCGAACACATTGACGTGCTGCTGGATGAGAGCGAGCCGCCGACGAACCTGAGCGTGGCTGGGCAGGCGAATCTGCAGGTGCGGGTGCGGCCGGAACCACCCGCGGCGACGCCGGGCGGTGGACAGTCAACGCGTTTCTGGTTGTGGATCGCGGCAGACAATCTGAAGCTGGCCGCGCTGAATGCTATCTCGTGCGCGGCAGAGCTGGCGAGGCTGCGCCCGCAGGGCAAGGTGCAGTAAGCTGCAGGGCGTATTAGCAAGGTAATCAATACGCAGCGGGATACGCGCAGAAATTCATCGGCTATTCACAGAGATCCCCACAGAGGCCTGCGGCAGAATAAAGCCTGCTCTGTACGATTCTTCGTGGCCCCATCTGCGGGTAATCCGGCCGTATGTGCTGCGCAAGCTGCGCTGCGGCCGGACGCGGAGAACCATTTTTGAGACACGGGGCGAAATATTAATACCGTGCGATGGCGCATCATGGCTGACAATGAAAACAGGCCTGCGAACCATATGGGTTCGAGCCAGCATCTTTTAATGCAACAAGGAGAGATTCGTGCCGCGCATCCACTTCCAGCAACAACTGGCGGAACTCAAGGAAAAACTGCTCGCCATGGCGAAGCTGGCGCAGCGCGCGCTGGAGACCTCAGTGGAGGCTTACCTGGGGCGCGACGAGGCGCTGGCGGAGGAAGTGGAGCGGCTGGAGGCGGGCATCAATGCCGCTGAGCGTGAAGTGTACGAGATGGCATACGAGCTGCTGGCAAAAGAGCAGCCCATGGCGATCGACCTGCGGTTCATCTTCTCAGTGATCAAGATCAACGCCGACCTGGAGCGGGTGGGCGACCAATCCATCAACATCTCAGAGCGCGTGGCCACGCTGAGGGAGTATCCGCTGCTGGATGTGCCGGAAGACGTGAGCAGAATCCGCAAGATGGGTGAGCATGCCGGACGCATGATCAGCATCTCGATCCAGGCGCTGCTGGAGGCAGACGCTCACCTGGCGGAGACGATACTGACGATGGACGACGAGATTGATGCGATGAACATGGAAGCGCAGACCTCGATGATGCAGGTGATGGAAAACGATCCCAGCACAACCATCCAGGCGCTGAACGCGATCATTGTGGCGCGCAACCTGGAGCGCGCGGCTGACCATGCGACCAACATCGCAGAGGATGTGATCTTCTGGGTGCGCGGCAGCGATGTGCGCCACCGGCTGAGCCTGGTGGATGCGGACTAAGCGGCACGCTATCGAGTAAGGGCCTATCCGCAGGGCTAGGCTCGATATTGATCGTCCGTGACGTGCTCCATCCAGTCGACTACTTTTCCGTCTAGTTTTTCTGCAATCGCGATGTGCGTCATGGCGGTTGTTGGCGTAGCGCCATGCCAATGTTTTTCGCCCGGCGAGAACCAGACCACATCGCCGGGGTGAATCTCTTCGACTGGACCACCGACTCGCTGAACCCAGCCGGAGCCGGAGGTCACGAGGAGTGTCTGACCCAGCGGATGGGTGTGCCATGCTGTTCGCGCACCGGGTTCGAATGTGACCCAGGCGCCACCGACAACTGCGGGCTCGGTGGCCTGAAATGGCTGATCGATGCGTACTGTGCCTGTGAACCAGTCTGATGGGCCTTTTGCTGATGGCTGCGAACCGACGCGCTTGATTTCCATATTCGTAGATCTCCGGGTGATGAAGGGTTGATAGGACGCGAGGGGCTTCAATGGGAAGCCCCTCGCGTGATAGTTTAGCGGCCGGTTAGTTGCTCTAGCTGCGGGGTATATCGATTGCCTTCGACTGCGATTTTGGCGGCGGCGGTATCGATATTGCGCAGCTCTTCGGGAGTGAAAGTGATCGAAGTGGCTCCGATGTTTTCTTCCAGACGAGAGAGTTTGGTGGTGCCGGGAATCGGAACTATCCACGGCTTCTGCGCAAGCAACCAAGCGAGTGCGATCTGCGCAGGGGTGGCATTCTTCTGCTTCGCGATGATGCCGAGGAAATCGACGAAGGCCTGATTCGCCTTCATCGCCTCTGGAGCAAAGCGGGGCAGAGTGCTACGGAAATCACCCTTGGCGAGCTTGGTGCTCTCGTTCATCTTCCCCGTCAGGAAGCCTTTGCCCAGAGGGCTATAGGGAACCAGGCCGATGCCGAGCTCTTCCAGCAGGGGGATTATCTCTGCTTCGGGCTTTCGCCACCAGAGAGAGTATTCGCTCTGCAAGGCGGTGACAGGTTGAACGGCGTGGGCACGGCGGATGGTCTGCGCGCCTGCCTCCGAGAGGCCGAAGTGTTTGACCTTGCCCTCCTGAATCAGCTCCTTGACTGCTCCGGCTACGTCTTCGATCGGCACGTCGGGATCGACGCGATGCTGATAGAAGAGGTCGATGGCGTCGATGTTGAGGCGCTTCAGTGAGGCTTCGGCCACCTGCTTGATGTGTTCGGGGCGGCTATTCAGGCCCTGCCAGCCGGGACTGCCGTCTGGATTCAGATTGAAGCCGAACTTGGTTGCGATGATGACTTTATCGCGGATCGGAGCGAGGGCCTTGCCGACAAGGATCTCGTTGATGAACGGGCCGTAGACTTCTGCGGTATCGAAGAACGTGACTCCGTGATCCACGGCCTTGTGCATGAGCGAGATCATTTCCTGATCGTCGTGAATCACACCGTATGAGAAGTTCATGCCCATGCAGCCTAGGCCGAGGGCGGATACTTTCAGATTGCTGTTTCCTAGTTTGCGTTTCTGCATTGTTTCTCCTGTTGGTGGTGCACTGAAGCTACTCATGCGCATTGAGAGGCTAATGCCTGCCAACTATCTTTCTCTGTCCCAAAGAGTACGGAAGAATGGAGGGGGAGCGGTATCTTGATCCTGCCGATCTATTGCCTATTTCTGCCGCTTGATGGATTTTTTGTACAGGCTGCGGGCATTCAGGGCTAAGCTGATTTTAGGGCGGAAGGTGCAAAATGATTGGAAATCAGGCCGCGGACGGAAGGTCAAAGGTGGTGGCGATGAGGGCGGAGTTGGCCCGCAGGATTGCCATCAACGCACCGGGCGAAGGGGAACAAGCAACCGAGGTGGCTGGGATGAGCCTCTATCGCCGGTCTGCGCCCACGGCTTGCATGTCGGCGGCCTACGATCCAAAGCTGATTGTCTTTGTGCAGGGTGAAAAGCGGATCAATCTGGGAAAGACGATACTTTTGTGCGATCGCACGAGCTTCCTGCTGACATCGATCGATCTGCCGGTGGTGAGTCAGGTGACCGCCGCGAGCGTGGAGGAGCCGATACTCGGCCTGATGTTCAAGCTCGAGATGCCGATGATCCGGGAGATTCTGAGCTTACAGGAGTTTCATCTGGGTGGGCCATCGGCCGATGCTCGCGGCATGGCTGTGGGGGTTACTACGGTCGAACTGCTGGATGCTTGTTTGCGGCTGGTGGACCTTCTGGATGCTCCGCAGGATATTCCGTTTCTCAGTGGATTGATCCAGCGGGAGCTTATCTACCGCGTTCTTCGCAGCCCGCAGGGAAGGCATCTTCGGGCTATTGCAACGCTCGGAGAGCAGAGCCACCGAACATCGAAGGCGGTGGAGTGGCTGAGGGCGAACTATGCCAAGCCGTTGCGCGTCGAGGAGCTTGCGAACCTGGCGCGGATGGGTGTCTCGACGCTGCATCACCAATTTCGCTCGCTGACCGCGATGAGTCCGCTGCAGTACCAGAAGCAGCTCCGGCTGCATGTGGCGAGGGAGAGGATGCTGAATGAGGGGCTGGATGCGGCGAGCGCGGCGTTCGAAGTTGGATATGAGAGCGCAAGCCAGTTCAACCGGGAGTACAGCAGATTCTTTGGGCAGCCGCCAATTCGGGATGTAAAGGCGCGGAGGCTGGCAGGAACGGAATCGGTCCGCGATTGAGAGGACTGAGAGCTGATTACTCAAGAGCTCGCGCAGCATATTTGCCGTTTGTGAGCCACTCATAGAGACTGGATTGCCTTGACGGGCAGAGGCGGCCAGATTACCCTTAAAAGGATGAGCATTGGCCCCATTCAGGCATGTCCGTGCCGCACATTCTGTTGTGGAATGTAGCGCTGTTGCCTGTGGCTGAGAAAATCCAACCGGATTCCAAGACTCACCTCTAGACAGAAAGCGCCCACGGTAAACGTGGGCTTTGTTTTTTCCAATTACGCATACCAATAAAGGAACTTCCCTCATGAGCAGTATCGATACGACACCTGCAACCCCGGCCAAGCCCACGAAAGAAACCAAGGCGCAGAAGTCTGAGCGTCTGAAACTGGAAAAGAACCCGTGGGAGGCGTGGCAGGAGGTCCGTGAGTTTGCGCGGCAGGGTATCGAGAGCGTGCTGCCGGAGTGGGCGGGATTCTACTTCAAGTGGTGGGGCATCTACACGCAGGGCGACGGCGTAGGCGCCGTGGGCGGCGTGGGCGGCGAAGGCAAGGCAACGGAATACTTTATGATGCGCATTGGTATTCCCAACGGCATTGTGAAGTCGCACCAGCTGCGCGGTATTGCGGATATTGTGGGGCAGCATGCGCGCGGGGTGGCAGACATTACGACGCGGCAGAATATCCAGATGCACTGGCTGACGATTGAATCGCTGCCGGTGGTGGTGGACACGCTGGAGAAGCTGGGGCTGAGCCCCAAGGGCGCATGCGGCGACGTGGTGCGCAATGTGACCGGCTCGCCGCTGGCTGGTGTAGAGAAGGGCGAGATTCTCGATGCTTCGCCGCTGGCGCTGAAGGTGGCGCACTATCTGACGGCGAATCCGGCGTACTTCAACCTGCCGCGTAAGTTCAAAATTGCGATTACAGGTTCGACGACGTGGGATTGTTATCCCGAGATCAACGACATTGGTTTGACGCCCGCAGTGCGCGAGGTGAATGGCGCGCAGGAGGTGGGCTATTCGCTGCGCGTTGGCGGCGGGCTTTCGCGCGAGCCGCATATCGCGGTGCGGCTGGATT
Source organism: Acidobacteriaceae bacterium (assembly GCA_031296355.1). The sequence continues at coordinate 24,482 of JARLFX010000063.1, read as the reverse complement.
GCTTTGTGCGCCAGCAGCAGGCGGAGGCGGTAGTGTATGCCGTGGCGGACATCTTCCGCGAGCAGATGGCGCTGCGCGAGAGCCGTACCCAGGCGCGCATGAAGTATCTCTTCCTGAAGCAGGGCTGGACGGCAGAGACGTTTCTGGCCGCGCTGGAAGCGAAGCTGGGCTACAAGCTGGACCCGGCGGCGGCGGAGACGGTGCCGGACGATGTGTATCGCGACCACGCCGGCATTCACCCGCAGAAGCAGGACGGGCTGAGCTATGTGGGCGCATCGGTGCTGCGCGGCCGCATGAGCGCGGATCAGCTACATGCGGTGGCTGACCTGGCGGAGAAGTATGGTTCGGGCGAGATTCGCTGCACGGTGATGCAGAACTTCGTGATCATCAACGTGCCCAATGCGAAGACGCAGGAGCTGGCGGCAGTGCTGAAGAAGATCGGCATTGAAGTGGAGGGAACGAACTTCTTTCGCGGCACGGTGGCATGCACGGGTACAGAGTTCTGCAAGCTGGCGATCACTGAGACCAAGGGGTTTGCCAAGTGGCTGGTGGAAGAGATGGAAGGGCGCATGCCCGGATTTGATCAGCAGCTGCGCATCAATGTGACTGGATGCCCGAACAGCTGCGGCCAGTCGTGGATTGCCGACATTGGGCTGGAAGGCAAGAAGATCAAGCACGATGGCGTGATGAAGGATGCGTATTACTTTGCGGTGGGCGGCGCGCTGGGGCAGCATGCGGGCATTGCGCGGCAGATTGGATATCGCGCGCTGGTCGAAGATGTTCCGCAGGCGATTGAACGGCTGCTGGGCGGCTATCTGCAGCAGCGCGGCGAAGGCGAGAACCTGCGCAGCTATTTCCGGCGCAAGACGGACGATGAACTGCGCACGCTGATAGCTGGTGAGACGGTGGCAGCGATTGAGCACGATAAGCCGACGGGACGTCCGCCGGCTGGAGTGAATTAAAAACGAATGAGTCTCTTTCCCATCTTCCTGAAGCTCGCGGGCCGACCATGCGTTGTGGTCGGTGCGGGCAACATCGCCGAATCGAAGATCCGCAGCCTGCTGGATGCGGAGGCTCGCGTGACGGTGATTGCGCCGGAGGCTCTGCCCGCTGTGGCGGAGCTGGCGGCTGCAGGAGAGATTGTGTGGGAGCAGCGCGAATACCGTGAAAGCGATCTGGATGGAGCGTTCCTGGCAGTGGCGGGAACGGCGACGCCGGAGGTGAATCGTGCGGTGTTTGCAGAGGCGCGCGACAAAGAGATTTTGTGCAACGCGGTGGATGATCCACCATTCTGCGATTTTTATTTTCCCTCGGTGGTGAAGCGCGGCGATCTGCAGATCGCAATTTCGACGGCGGGTGAGAGTCCGGCGCTGGCGATGCGTCTGCGGAAAGAGATCAATGCGGCGCTGCCTGCGGATGGCGGTGAGTGGCTGATGGAGCTGGGGCGGCTGCGGCGCGAGGTGATTGCCGCCGAGCCGCAGAGCGAAGAGCGCAAGCTGCTGCTGCACAATCTGGCTGAGCGCAGCGTGTGCGATGCGGAGTTTTGCCCGTCGCGGAAGATCGCGCGCGAGCATGCGGCGGAAGTTCGTGCAAAAGTGGAGGCCGCGCGATGAGCAGAGTGCGTGGAGTTCCGCAGACCGCAGCGCGTAAAGGCGTGGTGTACCTGGTCGGCGCTGGGCCGGGCGATCCGGAGCTGCTGACGCTGAAGGCGGCGAGGCTGCTGGCAACGGCGGACGTGGTGCTGCACGATGACCTGGTGCCGCAGCAGTTGCTGGCGGCAGTGAATCCGCTGGCGCTGCTGAGTAGCGTGGGCAAACGCTGCGGGCAGGCGAAGGTGACGCAGGCGGAGATTCATGCGCTGATGATCGATGCGGCGCGGCGCGAGTTGAGCGTGGTGCGGCTGAAGTCTGGCGACCCGCTGATCTTTGGGCGCGCGGGCGAAGAGCTGCAGGCGCTGCGCGAGGCAGGGATAGAGTTTGAGGTAGTTCCGGGTGTGACGGCTGCGGCTGCGGCTGCGGCCAGCATCGGTGTTTCACTCACGGACCGGCGGCATGCATCGAAGCTGATCTTTGCGAGCGGATATCATGCAGCGGGCAAGGACCAGCAGGCGCCGATCTTTGCCGAGGCGCCGCCGCAGGATGCGACGCTGCTGATCTACATGCCGGGACGGGATTTTTCTTCACTTGCGGCGGAGCTTGCGCGCCACGGCTTCGCGGTGGATATGCCTTGTTGTTGTATCTCACACGCAGCTTGCCCCGAGCAGCAGGTGAAGGCGACAACGCTTCAAAACCTGGCGACTCTGGAACCAGGTCCAGCTCCCGTAATCCTGATGATTGGCCGCGCTTTGACCAGCGTGCTTGAGCAGCAGGAGATAACGGGAACGGTCTTCCACGAGACGGTCAAGGAATTTGAAAAGGAAATCGGCTTCGCTCTCCAGCAATAAGTGAAGCGTGCGCAATGCGTGCGCTTCGCTTCCACCCAAGGAGACGAATCGCAATGAGCGCAGAAATTTCGACAAAGAAAAACTGGTTTACCACCATCTCTCTGGATGCGTGGGCGGTGACGCTGGCGTTGTTGCTGGCCCTTCTGGTGCGCCTTGGCGTGATCAGCAAAGTGGCCTGGTAGGCACGCGCCCGCTCGTCAATACCACCCCTACGAAAAGCACGCAAGACATCCTAAGGAGATAGGCCATGGCTACGAACGCTGTAGTGACGCAAACATCTGGCGAGAGCGCAATCAAGAAGCTCTTGCAAACCACACCCGGCATACTGCTGCTCGCCGTTGTCGGCTACGCCGGCAAGTTCATTGAGCAGTTCATTGGCCGCTACGGCAAGGCGCACCATCTGACGTTGCCGAATATTGAATACGTGTTGTGGGCGATTCTGATCGGCCTGCTCATTGCCAATACGATTGGCGTGCCGCGGCTGTTTCGCGCAGGCGTGGCGACGTACGACTTCTGGCTCAAGGTGGGCATCGTGCTGCTGGGCGCTCGTTTTCTGCTCGGCGACATCCGGCATCTTGGCGGCATCAGCTTGCTGCTGGTGCTGCTTGAGCTGGCGCTGGCGCTCTCGCTGATGACGCTGCTGGGACGCATCTTCAACCTGAAGCCGAAGCTGGCGACGTTGCTGGCGGTGGGCTCTTCCATCTGCGGCGTTTCGGCGATTATTGCGACGCAGGGCGCGATTGATGCGGATGAAGAAGATTCATCGTACGCGATTGCGGCGATCCTCGCAGTGGGCGCGGTGTCGCTCTTCATCTTCCCGTTGATCGGCCATGCGATCCATCTGAGCGATCATGCGTATGGATTGTGGGCCGGGCTGGGCATTGACAACACGGCGGAGGCAACCGCGGCGGGCGCGCTCTATTCCGATGCGGCGGGCAAGCTGGCAGTGCTGGCGAAGGGAACGCGCAACGCGTTCATCGGCTTCATCGTGCTTGGCTACGCAATCTACTGGGCATCGAAGGGGCAGGCGAAGGTAGTCGAGAACAAGGCGAAGTTCCTGTGGCAGAAGTTTCCCAAGTTTGTGCTTGGATTTCTGCTGGTCTCCGCGCTTGCCTCGACTGCATTCTTCGCCAAGCCGCAGGTGGCTGTGCTCGGCAATCTTTCGCGCTGGGCGTTTCTGCTGACGTTTGCGGGCGTTGGGTTGCGGACGAACCTTCGCGAGCTGACCAGGCAGGGAAGCAGGCCGCTGATCGTGGGCGCGCTGGGCGAAGTGCTGATCGCAGCCATCACGCTGGGGCTTGTCTTCGGCGCAGACCGTATCTTCACGCTGTAACAAACTGGATTGCAAGAGAGCAACGCCCTTTGCGAAACTGCGCAGAGGGCGTTGCGGCTTTAATGCGCGTAGATGCGGTAGGGGAGTGCGCGCTGCTGGAAGGCGTGCAGCGCGGGCTGCCATGCGTGCGCGATGGCGCGCGGGTCGTCGCCACGGCGAAGAGCTTCGAGTGTGGCCGCGTTCACGATGAGAGGCGCGGTCTTCTCCAGCAGGAATTTATCTGGATAGAGATGATGCAGTGCGGAGATCAGCTCAATGCCGAGCTCGGGTGCGTCGAGCGCGTTGCGATCCGTGAGCGTGATGTGGACGCCATGGCAAGTAGCGGTGCAGAGGTAGGGTTTGGTTGCGGTAAAGATGGTTGGCTCAAAGCTGACGCCGGGAATTTTGCGCGCGTTCAGGTAGATGGCGAGCTGTGCGCCGTCGATCCACGGAGCGCCGATCTGCTCGAAGGGGGCAGAGGTGCCGCGGCCAACGGAGACGTTGGCGGCATCGAAGAAGGCCACGCCGGGATAGAGCGCGGCGGCGGTGATGTTGCGCAGGTTGGGCGATGGGTTCGTCCAGGGCAGCGATGTTTCGTCGAACCACTCCGCGCGCTGCCAGCCCTGCATGGGAATGACGGTGAGTTTTGCGCCGAGATGCTTTTCGCCGTTGATGTATTGCGCGAGCTCGCCGAGGGTGAGTCCGTGGCGGACGGGTAGCGGCATGTAGTTGATGTAGCTTTCGCTGCCTGCGTCGGAGACGGGGCCCTGCACGGCGACGCCGTTGATGAGGTTGGGGCGGTCGAGGAGGATGATTTCTATGCCGGCTTTGGCGGCGGCTTCGAGGAAGTATCCGGTGACGGTCTCGTAGGTGTAGAAGCGCACGCCCGCGTCCTGCAGGTCGATGACGACGGCGTCAAGCTTGCGCAGCGCGTCGATGGAGGGGCGGCGCTGCTCGTCCTTTGCGCCGTAGAGCGAGACGACGGGGAGGCCTGTGGCTTTGTCGGTGGAGTTAGTGATGTCCGTGGTGTCAACTGCGCCAGAGATGCCGTGCTCGGGGGAGAAAAGCGTGATGAGTTTTGCGCCGGGGATGAATTTTGGGAGATCGGTGTTGAGGATGTCGATAGTGCGGCGGCCATGGACGTCGAGGCCGGTCTGGTTGGTGAGGAGGCCGAGGCGGAGGTTGCCGGTGTGCTTTGCGGCGAGTGCTTGCAGTTGGGCGAAGTGGGTGGATTCGAGAGCATCGATGCCGGTGAGAATATTGGCTCCATGTTCTGACGATGTAGCCGGTGCCACTGCCTGCATCTGTCCACTATCACTGCTAACGGTGACGCGATCACAAACGGTATAGGCCGGGCAAACGTCCAGAGTAATTCCAAGAGCCTCGGCTGCGACGGTAGCAATCTTGCTTCTGAATTCGTTAATGCTCGGACCGCCATTAGGATGGACACGGTTGGTTAGGATCACTAAATAGCTGTCGGTATTTGGATCTATCCACAGCGATGTACCCGTAAATCCTGTATGGCCGAATGATTGAAATTCTGCAAAGAGCTTACCCCGCGGCGATGAGAACGAACCGTGAATGTCCCAACCAATTCCGCGCAGATTATCAGCTCGCGGATCTAGTTGTGCCGGAAGAGTCATTTCTATAAGGGATATGCGACTCAATGGGAAATTCCCAATATCGTTAAGCCTCTTATCCAGCAACGCCTGCGCGTAGATGGAAATGTCCGCTGCGGTGGAGAATAACCCGGCATCGCCGGCGACTCCGCCCATGCGGCGGGCGGTGGGGTCGTGCACTACGCCGCGGAGCATGGTGCCGTCATCGTCGTACTGCGTGGGCGCGATGTTAGGTATCCACGCGATGGGCGGCAGGAAGCGAGTGTGCGCCATGCCGAGCGGCTGATAGATGTGCGTGAGCGCGTAGGCGTCGAGCGTGGTGCCGGTCAGGGTTTCGATGAGCTGCTGCAGGACGACGTAATTGATGTCGCTGTAGACGAAGACGGTGCCGGGGGTGGACTTCAGCGGTGAGGCGTCGGCGCGGGCGAAGGCTTCCTGTTTGCCGAGCCATTTTTCTTTGAGGTCGAGATCGGGCGGCAGGCCGGAGTAGTGCGTGGCGAGCTGGCGGATGGTGACGCTCTGCTTGCCGTTGGCGGCGAAGGCGGGGATGTATTTGGCGACGGGATCGTCGAAGCTGAAGCGATGCTCTTCGTAGAGCTGCATGAGCGCGGTCGCGGTGGCCAGGCATTTGGTGAGCGAGGCCATGTCGAAGATGGTGTCTTCGGTCATGGGTTCGACGTGCGGCTTGTGATCGAGCTCCAGCGAGCGGTTGCCGTAGGCCTTGTGGAAGACGATGTGGCCGCTGTGGCCGATGACGACGACGGCGCCGGGAATCTGGTGAGCGTCGATGGCTTTCTGCACAAGGCCGTCGATGGGAGTGAAGTCCGGCGTGGATTGCGCGCGGGCTGCCTGCGTGGCGACGAGTAGAAGCAGAAGCGCGACGGCGGTCTTTGCGCGTGGGGCGGACGAGCCGAAGAGCAGGCTGGCGATGTAGCCGAGCACGAAGGTGACGATGGCGCCGATGAGGACGTACCACGTCCACGCAATGAGCGGCAGGGCGAAGTGGTGCGCGTGGATGGTGATGCCCAGCGTGTGCGTCTGGCGAATCCAGAGTGCGATGTTCAGCGCAAAGCCCGTGACCATGCCGACGATGGCGCCCGCCTGGGTGGCGCGTTTGGTGAGCGTGCCGAGCAGGAAGACGCCGAGCAGCGAGCCATAAGCGACAGAGGCGATGGAGAGGCCGATCTCCACCACGTGGCCGCCGCCGCGCGAGAGCAGCGCGAGGGCGAAGAGCACGAGCGCCCACATCACGGTGGAGGCGCGAGAGATCATGCTGCGTTCTCCGTCGCTCGCCTGTGGACGCCAGCGGAGATAAAAATCAAAGACGGTAGTAGATGAGAGCGAGTTGAGCGCTGCGCTGAGGTTTGACATGGCCGCCGCCAGAATAGCAGCGACGAGCAGACCGGCGACACCGACGGGCATCTGCTGCACGATGAAGGTGGGGAAGATTCGGTCGGCGCTGGCGAAGGGCACGGTGGCGGGGCGCTGCAGGTAGTAGACGTACAAGCCCGCGCCGATGAGCAGGAAGAGGGTGAACTGCATGAGGATCACGACGCCGCTGGAGAGCAGGGCGAGGCGCGACTCGCGCAGGTTTTTCGCGACGAGCAGGCGCTGCACCATGAGCTGGTCGGTGCCGTGGCTGGCCATGGTGAGGAAGGTGCCGCCGAGCACTCCGGCCCAGAAGGTGTAGGTCTGCGAGAGGCTGAAGGCGAAGTGGAGCACGCGGAGTTTGCCTGCGCTGCCGGCGATGTGGTGGATGGCGGTCCATCCGCCATCGACGTGGTGGCCCAGCGTCCAGAGCGCGACGAAGGTGCCGCCGACGTAGATGAACATCTGCACAACGTCTGTCCAGATGACGGCTGCGATGCCGCCTTCGAAGGTGTAGATGAGCGTGAGCAGGGTGATGATGGCGATGGAGAGAATGTCGCGCGTGCCGATGGCGATGCCGACGACGATGGAGACGGCGAAGACGCGGACGCCCTCTGCCGCTGCGCGGGTGATGAGGAAGAGTAGCGCGGTGATCTTGTGCAGCGCGTTGCCGAAGCGGCGTTCGATGAGCTGGTAGGCGGTGTAGAGTTCGCCCTGAAAGTATTTTGGCAAAAAGATGGCGCAGACCACGATGCGGCCGATCATGTAGCCGAAGACGATCTGCAGAAAGCCGAAGTCTCCGGCGAAGGCGACGCCGGGCACGCTGATGATGGTGAGCGTGCTGGTCTCTGCCGAGACGATGGAGAGTGCGATGGCCCACCAGGGGATGGTGCCGCTGCCCAGGAAGTAGGACTTCAGGCTGCGTTCTCCGCTGCGAAAGCGCAAGCCGAAGATGGTGATGGCGACCAGGTAGACGAGGATGAGTGCGAGGTCTGGCAGGCGCAGGCGGACGACCGGCAGGGCAAGAGCGAGAGCGGATAAGGATGTGAGCGGCAGTGTCAGAGGGCCCTCTCTCTCGCGCAGAGATGCGCAAGAGGTTATGATAACCGCCCATGGGTTATTTTCTTGCACTGGACGCAGGCGGCACCAAGACCACCGCTCTGCTGGCGGATGAAAACAGCGTGCTGGCGCGCGCGCAGGCAGAGACGATCAAGCTGCTGCGCACAACGGAGCAGGACGCGGAGACGCGGCTGACGGCGTTGCTGCAGGAGCTTTCTGCAAAGGCCGGCGTGCCGCTGTCGAAGATCGATGGCACCTGCATGGGCACCGCGGGATACTCCATCGACAAGGTGCGCGAGTGGTCGTACGCAACGCTTCGCAAGCTGGCCGGCGGAACGGTGGCAGTCTGCGGCGATGAAGAGATTGCGCTGGATGCTGGTTTTCCCGGAGCGCCGGGAATCCTGGTGATCGCCGGTACGGGGTCAAACATTGTGGGCCGCTGTGCGGATGGAACGCTGCACAGCGCGGGAGGATGGGGGCCGGTGCTGGGTGACGAGGGCAGCGGCTACTGGATCGGGCTGGAAGCCATTCGCTCTGCGCTGCGCGCCCAGGATCGCGGCGTACACAGTGGCCTGCTGGAGGCGATTCTGCGGCACTGGAATCTGCCGACGCTGCAGGACTTGATCCTGCTGGCAAACCGCCAGCCGCTGCCAGATTTTTCTGCGCTGGCGCGCATTGTGGCAGAGTGCGCGGAAGGCGGTGACGCGTTGGCACTGGGATTGCTGAAGCGCGCAGGAGAGGAGCTGGCTGACGCAATCGCCGTGGTGCATTCCAAAATGCTGGCGGCGCAGTGTGGTGTGCCGGTCGCGCTGGGCGTTGCCTATACCGGAAGCGTGATGAGCCACATCCTGCCGGTACGCCGCGCAATGATTGCGCAACTGCAACACACGCTGCCGGGTGCGAAGGTGCTGGACGGGCCAGTCGATCCGCTGGATGGCGCGCTGTGGCGCGCGCGCAATCTGCCGCGCAGCTAATGCATTTTCAGAGATGGGGTAGAGGGAGAATATTCCCTTAGGGGCTAAAGCCCGACGCGGTGCTGCGCTATCGGCGTGGCTGAAGCCACGCCCTTTCAAAACTCCGCTACACCAACCGCTAAGCGGTCTGCAGCGTGCCGCGCAGAGCGGTAGCGACCAGCGCGCCGTCGGCGGCCAGCACGTTGAAGCTCGCTTCGCTGCCCGCCGCAAGCAGTCCAATATCCAGGCCAAGCATCTGCGCAGGATTGTAAGAAGCCATGCGCGCGGCGGCTGACAGGCCGCAACCGGTGAAGGTGGCGAAGTTGGCCACAGCGCGGTCGAGCGTCAGCACGCTGCCGGCGAGCGTGCCCTGGTAGGTGCACACGCCATTTGCGACTTCCACCTCAAGATTGCCCAGCATGTACTTGCCGTCGGGCATGCCGGTTGCGCTGATGCTGTCTGTGACCAGGATGGCGCGGCTGGGATCTTTGGCGTGGTGGAACAGGCGTACCGCGGCGGGCGCTACGTGGATGCCGTCGCAGATGATCTCGGTGAAGAGATCGTCTTGATCGAGCACCGTGCCGAGGATGCCGGGTTCGCGATGGTCCAGCGGGCGCATGGCGTTGAAGGTGTGGGTGGCGCTGGTGGCTCCAGCGGCGATTCCGGCAAGCGTCTCGGCTGCGAGAGCGTTGCTGTGGCCCAGGCTGATGCGTACGCCAAGCGCACTGGCATGCGCGATCAGTTCGAGTGCGCCGGGAACTTCGGGTGCAATCGTCATCAGGCGGATGTGGCCGTGCGATGCCTGCCAGAAGCGGTCAAAGAGTTCGATGCTGGGGAGCAGGATTTCATCCGGCGGATGCACGCCGCGTTTGATGTGCGAGATGAACGGGCCTTCCAGATGAATGCCCAGTGGCCGCGCACCCTCGCCGGGAGCCTCAATCACCGCGGCAATGCCATCGAGAGCGTGGAGAGTTTCTTCGACGGGTGCGGTGACCGTAGTGGGCAGATAGGCGGCTACGCCGCGCGCAGCGTGATGGAGACTAATCGCTGAGAGCGCGGCGGCGGAGCCCTCCATGGCATCGCGGCCGGCAGCGCCGTGGGTATGCACATCAAGCCACGCCGGTGTGATGACACTGCCGCGATAGTCTACGTGGCGCGCGCCCTGCGGCAGGGTGACGGCATCGTGCGAACCGAGCTGCACAATGCGGTCATCTTCGAGAACGAGCACGGGCTGCTCGATACTGTCGAGCGGCGTGCACAGACGATCGGCGGTGATGACGGTCAGCATAGCCAATTCAGTGTAACGCCGGAGCTGCAGCAGCGTACGGCGCAGGCAGGCCGATGTCAGGGCCGGCGGGCGGCAGCGTGTGTGTGTCGTAGGACTGACGAATCGCGGAGTGAAACTGCTCGGAGCGCGTGATCCAGAGCTGCGTCCGCAGGTTATAGAGCGCTGTCACGTTGTGCATCCAGTAGGGGCGGTTAGAGCGCAGCCACGCATGCTCATACAGGTCGCCCAGCAGTGTGTACCCATTGCGCAGATCCTGCATGCGTCCATCGATGCCGCCGATCTCGCTTAGCTCATTGCCCAGCATCTCCCGTTTGCTCTTATCGCCCACCTCAGTGAGAGCGCGTGCATAGCCGGCGGGAATCTCATCTGCAAGCTGGAACTTGAGGCCGATGAAGTCCATGCGCCGCGCGCCGAGTTCGAGCGCATCGATGGCATCCGTCTCGCGGAGCGGAACGCCGCTGTATGCCGCTGCAGATCGCGCCTGAACAATGAGGCTGATGGCGCGTTCGGCGTGCAGGCGAAGCTCGTGGGTGTAGGGGCGAATCTTGTCTGCATAGGCCATGCCATCCTTGCTCCACGGATCGAGCCAGAAGATGCCGTTGCTGCCGTCGCCCACTTTGGCCTGCTCTTTCAGCAGCGCGTGCGCCAGGATGAGTTCGCGCTGGGCCTCGTCGATGTTGCCGGTGGGGTCACCGTGGAAGACGGCGCCGTAGCTGGATTGAAACTGCGGAATGCTGCTCTCGCCGGGCTGCCAGGCTGCCGCTGCGCCGAAGAGCACGCCGTACCAGTCGGAGTTGAAGAGGCCTTCACCATCGTCATTCCATACGGTGTTGAGCAGGCCGGTGGAGCCTATGGCCTGACCATCGCGCGCGAAGCCCTGGATGTTGGCGAGCGCCATGCCGTAGTTGGGATAGACGCGACGCCAATTGTTCACGCCGGGGGCAACCCAGGTCTCCATGCCAGCCTGGCTGAAGGGTGTGAGGAAGCGGGCAAAGCCTTTGGGCTGCGGGTTGTACTCCCATGCGACGGCGATCATGTTCTGCTTCACGTCAGGCGGCAGAGCGGCGATGAGGGTAGGATCTTTCATCGCGATATCGCCCCAGAAGAGCAGCTTGCGATGCAATGGGGAGAGAGCGGTGTTCACCTTCTGCAGGTAATCGAGATAGACGGTGCCGAGACCGCGCTGCTGCACGTCAGCCTGCGTCTGGCCGTAGCCGAGCGAGACGGTTTCGTCCGCGCCAATGTGCAGGAAGGGGCCGGGAAACTGGCGGGCGAGCTGGGTGAACCACTGGGTGGTCAATTCAATGGAGGCGGGCTGCCCGGGCGCGAGCACGTAACCGTGCGGCGTCTCAGAGAGCGGCACGTACTGCTCCCACGTGAGCAGGTGATGCAGATGGCCGAAGGCCTCCTGCTCGGGCACGATGGTGATGTGGTACGGCGCGGCAAAGGCGACCAGGGTGGCGATGTCTTCGGGGGTGAGAGCGCCGCCGGGGGGAGCGGCCAGGGGCGAGTTGGCGAAGGTGAAGGTGTTCTCGCAGTACGGCGAGTACAGGTTGATCTTGTAGGCGGCGAAGACCTGGATCTGGTGCTTCTGGAACTCCAGCGTGGGCACTGGGCCGCGGGAGAGATCGTCGTCGATGCCGCGGTAGCGCATGGCTGGCCAGTCGCGGATGACGGCCCCGTGGAGGTAGGCGAGCAGGCTGCCGCCGGTGATCATCTGCTTGAGCGTCTGCAGGCCGTAGAAGACGCCTTCGGAACTGGCGCCGATGATGGTGACGGCATTGCCAGCGGTGAGGATGGCGTAGCCTTCGGCCTGCATGGCGGGGTCGAAGGTGACGTGCGCGGCCTGCAGGCGCTGCTGGGCGGCTGGGGCTGTGGTGCGCAGCAGCTCCACGGTGAAGCTGGATTCGCCGGCGTTGCCGATGATGGCAGGAATGCCGCGCTGCGCCATGGTCTGGGCAAAGTCGGATGCGGCGAACTGATCGTCTACGCTGGCCGCGGGCAGGATGCGGACGCCTTGGGGAACGGCGATGCTGCCAGTCTGGCTGAGTTCGCGGGGCATGGGGACGAGGTGAAGCGGAGACGGCACGGTCTGGGCCAGGAGAGCGGCGGGCAGCAGGGCGGAGAGCGCCATGAATCCGGCGGCGCGGCAAAGGGCAGGCAGTTTCATCTCTTCACGCTACCGCACTCAGGCGGCGACGGAAAGGGGGCGGCGGCAAAGGTACACATTCGGGTTCAAAAGCAGATTCCGCCGCTACGTAACGGAATGACAAACAAAAATGAGGCGGGAAGGTAGAATTTAAGTTCCCCGGTAAACAGATGGACGTTGTATGCCGTTTTTGCGGCCAGAAAAGAGACCAGTGAACGTGATTTGGATGAAGAAGACCGCGATGCTTGCGGCAGTAGTGATGAGCCTGGGAGCGACAGCGCAGAGCTATGCGCAGACGGCGCAGACAGATGGTGCTACCAAGGCACAGCCCACGAAGAGCGTGGAAGAGCAGATTGAAGAGCTGCGGCAGTCGATGCAGAAGCAGATTGACGAGCTCAAGAAGCAACTGGCGGACCGCGATGCGCAGATCCAGGCGCAGAAGACCCCGGCACCACCCGCGGAGACCAGGCCCGCGGAGGCCGCGGTGAGCAGCAGTGCAGCGGCGGAGCCGACTGTGGCAGCCGTGGCTGAGCAGGTGAGGGAACTGAAGGCGGAAGTGGAGTCGCCGGTCGCATTCCATTTCAAGAAGGTGACGCTGACGCCCAGGGGCTTTGTGGCGGCGGAGTCAGTGTGGCGGCAGCGCGCGATGGACACGGACATCCTGACGCCGTTTAACCAGACGCCCTACATGAACGCGGGGCAGGCGCGCGTCAGCGAGTTCAATGGTACGGCCCGTTCCTCTCAGATCGGCCTGCTGGTGCAGGGAACTGTACCTTTTGGCAAGCTGGCGGGATATATGGAGGCAGATTTCTTCGGCACTGGCATCAGCTCCAATAACTACCAGAGCAACAGCTATGCCATGCGACTGCGCCAGGCCTGGGGACAGGTGGCCCGCGGCGGCTTTACCTTTACCGGCGGTCAGATATGGTCACTGGTAGCAGAGACGAAGAAAGGCGCAGGCCCGGGTGGTGAAGTATCTCCGCAGCTTGTGGATGCGGCATACCATGTCGGCTTCAGCTGGGCGCGGCAGTATGGCTTGCGCGTGTCGCAGCAGGTAACGCCGACGGTGACGGTGGCGGCATCCGTGGAAGAATCGCAGATCATGTTCAGTTCGCTGGGCACCACGACGGCGAACCTGCCGACGAATTTTTTCTTTGGCAGCGCAGGAGCTGCTGGCGGTGGCTTCAATTCAACGACCAACTACACAGACAATTTGGCTCCGGATGTATGGGTGAAGGTGGCCTATGACCCCAGCTTCGGGCACTTTGAGCTGGGGGGAGTGGCCCGCTTCTTCCGCGACCGCTACTACCCGAATGGCGTGGTGGCGAATGCACAGAACCATACTGAGGCGGGCGGCGGTCTACTACTGAATGCGCGCGTTCCCATTACAAAATACCTGGACGCGGGCGTACACATGCTGACGGGAGAAGGCATTGGTCGCTATGGCACGTCGCTGCTGCCGGATGTGACGGTGAAGCCTTCGGGTACGCTGGAGCCATTGCGCGCCGACCAGGGGCTGCTTTCGCTGATCGCGCATCCGACGCCGAAACTGGACGTGCTGGCGTACGCAGGCGGCGAGTATGTGCAGCGCACCTTCTACCGCAACGCAGCCAACGGCACGGTGGGCTATGCTCCGCCGGATGCATTCAATGGAAGCTGCAATACCGAGAGCGCAAGCACCGGAGGAACAGGCTATAACCCGGGCGTGGGCAATGCGAATTGCACTGGAGCGACACGGGCCATACTGGCGGGCAGCGCAGGCTGGACGTACCGGCTGTACAACGGCACACGCGGCAAACTGCAGTATTCGGTTATCTACACCTACCTGACGCGCGAGGCGTGGGCCGGAATCACGAACGCAACGAATACGGCAGTGGCTGCTCCCAAGGCGACGAATAACATGGTGTTCACGAGCTTCCGGTATTATCTGCCGTAGATTCCCCCCCCCCCCGGGGGGTGCTTGCTAAATATCCTGTTTGCAATGGTTTAGCGTGTTTGATTGATGCTAAATATTTGGAAACAAGATGTTTGCTGGTAAATATTTCATTCCAAACGCGATAGTGGCATCCCTGTGAGATGAAGCAGGGATGCCGCTATTTCTATTTTACCGGTTTGAGAGGGAAACTACGCCAAACTTGGTGAAGAAATTTTGGTTTTCTGTGTTTTTTCCGTGGACAGTTCATGGATGACGCGCGGTGATTGCATGGATAGCTTGGGGGTGGCTTACGGACGCCATCGGCGTCAGGGGGCGGAAGCGCGAGGCAACGGCCTTACGAAGGTCAGCGGTCGTGCAGCGATAAAGGCAAATACTGAGATCCTTCGCTAAACGCTCAGGATGACGGCGGTGGAGATTGGCGGTGGCGTCGTCGTTGTGCGACGATGTCCCACGCATACCGCAATGAAACTGCGTGATGAATCCGCCCACCCAGGATGGTGGCAATTTAGAATGGGTCGCCAGAAGGTGATGTGTGGGTCACACTTCCCACATGTTGTGTCGCGAAGCAAAATATTCGCACGGAGAATTGTGATGCAGAATTGGAAGACGTGGAATGTGGAGAAATGGCTCTTTGTTCTAGGAGGCATTCTCTGTCTCTATGAATGGTTGCAGCTCTGTGTGAAACTGATTGGAAAATGGCAGATGATAAGCCTCAGTTCACACAGAGATGCAATGGATTTTATGACAAGTTCTTTTATTCTGCTGGTGCTGCTTCCCAACAAGAAAGGTAGATGGCTTATGCCGATAGGTGCTGCTATCTTCTTCCAGATAGCGGCTCGCCTGGCTTTTCATTCACTCTAGAGCTTGTTTCATAAATACCGTCTTGGGGTGGGATGGTACATGCACGGTGTGCGGTGGTGCGGCGGAAACTCTCTGGCGGTATGGGAGACGCGGGGAGCGTCGGGATCCTTCGCTTTCAGCTCAGGATGACACTGTTCGAAGAGTTGTGGTGTGACGGGGAAGATGGGCAGGAGCGGTTCGCGCCCTGCGCGAATAACCCACCCTTTGCGATGAAGCTGCAAAGGATGGGGCACCCGGCGTTCTGCACCAGCGAACAAAATGCCGTCCGCCGGAGACCCCACCAGGACACTGTTCAATCCGAAAGACCATCATCTCGAATTGTCTTCGTGCTTGGCTTAACGCAGGATGTGTAGTTTGTTTTAAGTACGAAAAGGTAGAGCAGGATACTATTCAGTCCGCCACAGACCACATAGAAGAAAACAAAGTTGCCAAACCAGTTGCTTGC
Organism: Acidobacteriaceae bacterium; assembly: GCA_031296355.1. Next base: position 9,049 of record JARLFX010000063.1, on the reverse strand, counting down.
GATCAGGTGAGTGAACCTGCTTGGCAGCCAAAACAGCAGGATGTCCCATGGCAAAGTAAGGCAGCTCACGAATAGTGAAGCCCATCCAGTGATGCCTGGAAGCAACGCACCGATGAATCCTATTAGGAGCAGGATGTTGTAGCCGCCCACGATCCAAACGATTTTTGGTCTGGAGCTGTGTCTCATGGAGTGCCAGAAGATTAAGATGGCTAGAACAATGACAACTGATAGCGTTCTGATTCCGAAAGTATTGTCATCGAGGAATTTCATCGCCCACATGGTACGCCTTCTATGAAACGGAATGGCTACTCCAGCCGTGCCAGGCGGCGGTGCGGCGGATGGATTCTTCGAGGGGGATGAGGGTGCGGAGGTTGAGTTCGGCGCGGGCCTTTTGCGTGGAGGGGACGTAGCGAGCGATGGGTTTGGCGGGGTCGGGGACGCCGTCGATGCGGACTTCGAGGCCGGGGCGGAGGGTGACGGCGGTGGTGCGCGCGAGTTGCGCTATGGAGACGGAGTGCTCGGAGCCGACGTTGTAAACAGAGCCTGCGGGGGCGCGGAGGAGCAGGGTCCAGAGCCAGATCATAAGGTCGCCGGCGTAGAGATAGCTGCGGTGAGGGGTGCCATCGCCTTTGATGTGCAGGGGAGTGCCGGCCATTGCATCGCGGATGAAGTTGCCTGCGGCGAAGTGGGCGTCGAGCGGGAGATGGGGGCCGACGAAGGCGAAGCAGCGGGCGATCACGCTCTCCAGATTTGGCTGGGCGAGGCAGAGGTCTTCGGACTCGAGCTTGGCGGAGCCGTAGATGTTATCTGCCGAGGCGCGGCCTGCGTAGGTTTCAGGGAGGTGCGTGATTTCGGAGGGTTGCGGGCCGTAGACGGCGCCGGAGCTGGTGTAGAGCAGGCGGCGAGCGCCGGTGGCGGCGCCGAAACGCAGGGTGTGGCGGGTGCCTTCGACGATGGCAGCGCGGAGTTCTTCGGGGGTGCTATTGGCTTGCTGGCCTCCGGAATCGGTGGCGGCGTGGATGATGAAGGCGTGTTTTTCCGGGGGAAAGTCGTAATTCTTCACGTCGCCCGCATGGAGAGTTATGGATGAATCATGGACAAGATGCGGGACTTTGGCGGTGAAGTTTGCGGGGTTGCGGGTGAGCACGGTGGCGCGGGCGTTGAGGTTGAGTTCGCGGTTGGCGTGGAGGAAGGATTCGAGCAGCCAGCAGCCGAAGAAGCCGGTGCCTCCGGAGATGAAGATGCGCTGGTTGCGCAACGCGGAGAGATCTGCGTGGGTGAGGATGTGGTCGAGGTCGGTTTTGGATATGGGCTGCATGGCAAAAAGCAGATCCCTTCGCTGCGCTACGGGATGACAAAAACAAAAGAAGAAGCAGATTCTTCGCTGCGCTCAGAATGACAGTGCAAAAAATAATCCAGAATGACAAATCAAAAATAATCCAGAATGACAGTTCGAAAAAGTATTCAGAATGACAAATCTATTTCTGGGTTAGGGCTTCATAGGCGGCGATTTGCTGGAGGGTGAGCTCCTGCATGAGCTCGCCGCGATCGGCGGCGCGGTACCAGGTGATGAGCCATTCCAGGGCGGTTTCGAGGTTGAGGCGGGGTTTCCAGCCGAGGTCGGTGCGGGCTTTGCTGGCGTCGAGCTTGAGGTAGCCGGCTTCGTGGACGCCGGGGTCGGGATCGAGCACCCACTTAGCGCCATCGCCCCAGATGTTCGTCATCTTTTCGGCGATCCATTCGACGGGTTGGGCGTCGTCTTCGGAGGGACCGAAGTTGTAGGCGGTGGCGAATTTGGGATCGTGAGTGTAGAGCTGCTCGGCGAGGCGGATGTAGCCGTAGAGGGGCTCGAGCACGTGCTGCCAGGGGCGGATGGCGTGGGGGCGGCGGATGAGGACGGGCTCTTTGGCGAGGAATCCGCGGACGAGATCGGGGATGAGACGGTCGGTGGACCAGTCGCCGCCGCCGATGACGTTGCCGGCGCGGCCGGTGGCCAGGGCGACCTTGTGTTCGGCCAGTTTGGCGACGGGGAAGAAGGACTGGCGGTAGGCGGCGGAGACGATCTCAGCGCAGGCCTTGGAGCTGGAGTAGGGGTCGTAGCCGCCGAGGGGGTCGGTCTCGCGGTAGCCCCAGATCCATTCCTTGTTCTCGTAGCACTTGTCCGTGGTGACAGAGACGACGGCGCGGACGGTGGGCGTCTGGCGGACGGCTTCGAGGACGCGGGCGGTGCCGATGACGTTGGTCTCGTAGGTGCCGATGGGGTCTTCGTAAGAGTAGCGGACGAGGGGCTGCGCGGCGAGGTGGAAGACGACGTCGGGCTTGAACTCGGTCATGGCGGCGGTGAGTTTGGCGGCGTCGCGGATGTCGCCGCGAACGTCGTCGATGACGCTGCCGATCTTCGCGACTTCGAAGAGGCTGGGGGTGGTGCAGGGATCGAGCGCGTAGCCACGAACCTCTGCGCCGAGCTGGGTGAGCCAGAGGGCGAGCCAGCCGCCTTTGAAGCCGGTGTGGCCAGTGAGGAAGACGCGGCGGCCACGCCAGATTGCGTGCGAGTTGGGGGTGGTTACCATGTCTTCCACGGGGCCTTTCCGCTGGCCCAGAGATCTTCCAGCTGCTGCTTGTCGCGGAGGGTGTCCATTGCCTGCCAGAAACCGTGATGGAAGAAGGCGTGGACCTGGCCCTGCTTGACGAGGGATTCGATGGGCTCGCGCTCGAACATCTGCTTGTCGTCGGTGATGGCGTCGATGACTTTGGGCGAGAGGACGAAGAAGCCGCCGTTGATCCAGCCGCCTTCGTCGGAGGGTTTCTCCTGGAAGGAATAGATCTGGGTGTCTTTAAGGCCGAGGGCGCCGAAGCGGGCGACGGGCTGGACGCTGGTGAGGGTGGCGAGCTTGCCGTGCTGCTTGTGGAAGGCGATGGAGGCGGTGATGTCAACATCGGCCACGCCGTCGCCGTAGGTCATGCAGAAGTCTTCGCCGGGGTCGAGGTACTTGGCGACGCGGCGGAGACGGCCACCGGTGCCGGTGCCTTCGCCGGTATCGACGAGGGTGACGCGCCAGGGCTCGGCAACGGAGTTGTGCACGGTCATTTTGTTTTCGTGCATATCAAAGGTGACGTCGGAGGTGTGGAGGAAGTAGTTGGCGAAGTACTCCTTGATGACGTAACCCTTGTAGCCGCAGCAGATGATGAAGTCGTTGATGCCGTGCTGGGAGTAGAGCTTGAGGATGTGCCAGAGGATGGGCTGGCCACCAATCTCAACCATGGGCTTGGGGCGGGTCGAGGTTTCTTCGCTGATCCGCGTGCCGAGACCGCCTGCGAGAATAACCGCTTTCATTGCGTTCCTCTCAGAAATACTGGGGGATAGTCACTGCTGGAAACTTTCGCCGGGGGTGCAGGCGCATCAAACGTTACCAGTATAACTGCGATATCCTAGAGGAGATATGACTGATAAAGCCGCCGCGCTCCGCCAGCAGATACTCGACTTGACGCGACAGTTCCACGCTGAAGCGTTTCCCCCCAAGACGTTTTCCCCGGGATCGGTGGTGCCGGTCTCCGGGAAGGTAATTGACGGCGATGACGTGGCCGCTGTGGTGGACTCCGCGCTGGATGGGTGGTTTACCACGGGTCGCTGGGCCAAGGATTTTGAGAAGAAGCTGGCGAAGTTCTTCGGGCTGCGGTCGGCGTCGCTGGTGAACTCGGGTTCGTCAGCGAACCTGGTGGCGCTGAGCGCGCTGACCTCGCCGAAGCTGGGCGAGCGGCAACTGAAGCCGGGCGACGAGGTGATTACCGTGGCCGCGGGATTCCCGACGACGGTGAACCCGATCATCCAGAACCGGCTGATCCCGGTGTTTATCGACGTGACGCTGGGTACGTATGAAGTGGATGTAGAGCAGCTGGAAGCAGCGTACTCGCCGAAGACGAAGGCGGTGATGATCGCGCATACGCTGGGGAATGTGTTCAATCTGGATGCGGTGACGGCGTTCTGCAAGAAGTACAACCTGTGGCTGATCGAGGATTGCTGCGACGCGCTGGGTTCGACCTATAAGGGCCAGAAGGTAGGCACGTTTGGCGATATTGCAACGGTGAGTTTTTATCCGGCGCACCACATCACCATGGGGGAAGGCGGCGCGGTGCTGACCAACAAGCCTTCGCTGCAGGTGCTGATTGACAGCTTCCGCGACTGGGGCCGGGATTGCTGGTGCGAGCCGGGGCAGGATAATACCTGCGGCAAGCGCTTTGACTGGGAGCTGGGCAAGTTGCCTTGCGGGTACGACCACAAGTACACCTATTCGCACATCGGCTACAACCTGAAGGCGACGGATATGCAGGCGGCGCTGGGTGTGTCGCAGATTGAGAAGCTGCCGCACTTCATTGCGCGGCGCAAAGAGAATTTTGCTTACCTGAAAAATGCGCTGAAGCCGCTGGAGCAGTACCTGGAGCTGCCGGTGGCGACGGAGAATTCTGACCCGAGCTGGTTCGGTTTCCCCATCGGCGTGAAGACGGATGCGCCGTTTACACGCGATCAGCTGACACGGGCGCTGGAGGCTGAGAAGATCGGCACACGGCTGCTGTTTGCGGGCAACCTGGCGAAACAGCCGGCGTATGAGGGCTGGGAGTTCAGGACCGTGGGCGACCTGAAGAACACGGACTTCGTGATGAACCAGGTGTTCTGGATCGGGGTGTATCCGGGGCTGACCACGGAGATGCTGGACTTTATTGTGAAGACGGCGACGGATTTTGTGGAAACGGCGAAGAGCGGGCTGGTGACACTGTAGGCACCAGAGATTAAACCAAAAACGCAGGCTTCGGCCTGCGTTTTTGATTTTGCGAACACATTATTTGCTTGAGCAAGCACTGGCGATTTCTTTCTCCAGCTTGCCCTCGCTGCGCTTCTTGAGAAGTTTTTCGTAGTATGAGAATTTTGTCGATGGATCGGCTGCGAGAAATTTCTCATAGACGTTCAGTGCGGCGTTTATTCCTGCAAGGTTTTGTGCTTTTGAATCGCTCGCGGCTTCGGGGTGCTCATACAAAAAGGCCGCAGCAGAGATAATCATTTGCAGCTCGACATCATGGCCGTGTGCTTTATTGTCATTGTTCATTTCCTGGAAAACAGACTGGCAAAGCAAGACGTGGCTGGTATGGTCGTTTTCCATATAGCTCATCGCATTCTTGCGTTGCTGCGCTGCTTCAGGAGCGAGTGGGTTAGCTTCCGCCGCATGGGCGTATGCAACAGCCTGGGCTTGGGTTGTAGCGGGTGGAACATCCTGACCCCAGAGCGAACCGGGTAAGGCAATGAGAGTAAAAACTACGAGACAAAGCACGAGCCGCTTGCAGTGCATGGAATCTCCTTTGGGGGAAGTTGGCCCATGTTAGCAAAGAGGCTGGCAAAAAACTATTTTCCGAAGTCGGGGCCGAAGTAGCAGCGCTCTACGACCATGCAGAAGATGTGCTCCAGGGCGAGGTGGCACTCCTGGATGTTCATGGTGACCTTCGAGGGGATGACCACGTTGTAATCGCAGAGGGGGAGCATCTGGCCGCCGCCGTTGCCGCTGTAGCCGATGGTGGTGAGGCCCATCTTCTTCGCCTGGGCGAGGCCCTTCAGAATATTTTTTGAGTTGCCGGAGGTGGAGATGCCCATGAAGACGTCGCCCGGTGCCCCGAGGGCTTCAATCTGGCGCTCGAAGACGTTGTCGTAGCTGTAATCGTTGCCGATGGCGGTGAGGATGCTGGTGTCTGTAGTGAGGGCGACGGCGCGCAGGGCGGGACGGTCAACGGTGAGGCGGGAGACGAATTCAGCAACGAGGTGCTGGGCGTCTGCAGCGGAACCGCCGTTGCCGGCGACCATGAGCTTGCGTCCGGCGAGCATGGCTTCGGCGGTCTTGTTGGCGGCTTCGACGACGGTGTGGATGAGGTCGTCGCTGGACAAGACTTTTTCGAAGGTGGCGATGCTGTCATTCAATTGCTTGCGAACAAGATTCTGCATGAAGGCTCCTGAAGGTTAGACGGACTAGCTGGCTTGTTTGGGGAAGTCGGGCGGATATTCGAAGTTGAGGCGCTCCAGTTCGACGGCGTAGGGACGCTTCTGCACCTGAGTGTAGATGGCGCCGACATACTCACCCATGATGCCGAGGAAGACGAGTACCAGCGAGTTCACGAAGAAGACGCCGATGAGCAGAGGGGCAAGGCCGAAGCTGAAGGTCTTCCAGGAAACGATCTTCAGGATGAGATAGATGAGGGCGATGAGGAACGAGAGGGCCGAGCCGCAGAATCCGGCGAAGGCGGCGAAGCGCAGCGGCACCTTGGAGTGGTTGACGATGCCAAGCATGCCGATGTCATAGAGGGTGTACCAGTTGTTTTTGGTGACGCCGCGTTCGCGGGCGGGCTGGTTGAAGTAGATGCGCTTGTAGGGGAGGCCGATCTCGGCGATCATGCCGCGGAAGTAGGGGTAGGGATCTTCAAAGGAGCGCGCGATATCAATGACCTTGCGGTCATAGAGGCCGAAGCCGGTAAAGTTCTGGATGGTTTCGACGGAGGAGAGGCGGTCAACGAGCTTGTAGTACTGCTTGCGCAGCCAGTACATATGCTGCTTCTCTTCGCTGCTGTTTTTGACGGCGAGGACCATGTAGTTGCCCTCTTCCCACCCCTGAATGAACTGGGGGATGAGTTCGGGCGGCTCCTGGAAGTCAGCGGCTACACCGATCATGGCGTCTCCGCGGGCCTGGAAGAGGGCGTGGATGGGGGAGCGGATGTGGCCAAAGTTACGGGCGTTGATGATGACCTTGACGTTCTGATCCTGCGCGGCGATGCGCTTGAGGATGGCGGCGGTGGCGTCAGTGGAGTGGTTATCGATGAAGATGTGCTCGTACTTATAGCGGCCAGCGAGGGCGGACATGATGTCGCGGACGCGAAGGTACATGGCTTCAGCGTTATCTTCTTCGTTATAGCAGGGTGTGATGATGCTGATGGTCTTCACGTCACCTCGGGAAATTGGCTGCGTAGGGTACGGTTAGATTTCTAGGATACAAATTGCTGCAAAGAGTTTTGTTAAGTATTTTGCGGCCGCGTGGCGCGGAAAGAAAATTTCCGGTGGCCGAAGAAGCTGTAGACCACGGTACAGGCCGTGACCAGGGCTCCGGCGATGTAGGGCGCGAGCGTGTGCAGCTTGAAGGTGATGCCGGCGACGATACATTGCGCGTGGACCGGTGTGGCATAGACGAGTGCATTTTTGATGATGGGGAGAAAGAAGATGCCGGGAATGGCGGCGCTGCCGTAGACGATCATGCAGCGCGTCCACTCCTTGAGGTAATTGCCCTTGGTTCGGAAGACGAAGAATTTGTAGCCGAAGAAGGCGACGGTGATGCTGAGCAGGTTGGAGAGCACGGCAGCGTAGATGTAGCCGTGCACACTGCGCCTGGTGAAGAGAAAGGTGAAGAGCACGAAGGTGCCGTAGCCGAAGACGGTGTTCCATCCGCCGACGATGAGGTAGCGGATGAACTGGGCGCTGGTGACGCGGCGGGCGAAGGCGAGCAGATTGCGACGCCGTGTGGGCGGCATCGGCAGGATTTCGTCTCCGAGATCGATGATCGGCTCTTCCATGTTGTTCAAAGCTACACTGCCGTCCAGCCGCCGTCGACCACAATGGCTTGCCCGGTGACGAAGGTTGATGCATCGGATGCGAGAAAGAGGAGTGCGCCGCTGAGCTCATTGGGACGACCGACGCGGCCAAGGCAAGTGTAACCCTTGAGGCGGGTGAGGAAAGGGCTGTCTTGCTGAACGGCGTTGGCGCCGCCGGCATCTTCGGTGTTGGAGAAGGGGCCGGGGAGGATAGCGTTGGAGCGGATGCCGTGCTGGCCCCAGAAGGAGGCGACGTAGCGGGTGAAGCTGGAGAGCGCGGCCTTGGAAGCGGAGTAGCCGGGAGGGTTGATGAAGTCAGTGCCGGCGTAGAGCTGAGGGCGAGGGGCGACCAGGGCGTACATGGTGGAGATATTGATGATGCTGCCAGAGCCCTGCTGCTTCATTTTGGGGCCGAGCTTCTGCACGGTCTGCACGGCCCAGTAGACGCCGCCGGTGAGGTTCTTCATCCACTGATCGGTGGTGGCGTTTTCCAGTGAGCCTTCGGGGACATTGAAGCCGGTGCCAGCACCGAGCTCGTGGGCGTTGTTGATGAGGACGTCGATGGTCTTTTCCGAGGCGGCGATCTCGTCGAGGAGAGCATTCAGGGCAGCGGTGTCGTACATGTCGATGCGTTTGACGGCTATGCGGTCTGCACCGAATTCATTGGCCCATTCCCTGGCTTCGGTCTGCAGGCGTTCGCTGCGGCCGAGGGCGACGACGCGCGCGCCGTTGGCGAGCAGGGTGCGGGCGAAGGTGCGGCCGAGGAAGCCGGACGCTCCGGTGAGCACAGCGGTTTTACCGGCGAGAGAGAAGAGGTTTCCGCTCTGGAGATCCTTTGTGGCTAAAGACAACTGCGGCCTCCATCGACAACGAGGTTGGTTCCAGTCATGTAGCTGGATGCATCGGAACAGAGGAAGAGGATTGCGCCCTGGTATTCATCCTTGTGCGCCATGCGGCCCATGGGGATGAGTTCGTTGAGCTTGCTGAGGAAGACTTCGGGCTGACCGTTGAAAACGCCGCCGGGGGATATGGCGTTGACGCGGATGTTAGCGCTGGTCCAGTAGGTTGCGAGATAGCGGGTGAGGCCGATGAGCGCCGTTTTGACGACGGAGTAGGTGACAGGCTTCACGGGCTGCTGATCTTCGGGGAGGTCATCGACGCGGTAGAGGCGCTGGTCGGGCGCGATGAGGGCGAGGTCGGAGGCGACGTTGATGATGACGCCGGATTTGCGCTTCACCATCTCTGCGCCGAAGACGCGGCTGCAGAGGAATGCGCCGGTGAGGCCGACGGCGATGTCGTTGTTCCATGTTTCGAGGGGGAAGTTTTCAAGGCGCGACCAGGGCTGGCCGGGTTTCTGATCTTCGACCTTGGGATTGTTGGCGGCGTTGTTGATGAGGATGTCGATGCGGCCGAATTTCTGGATGATGGCGTCACG
>JARLFX010000412.1 GCA_031296355.1 Acidobacteriaceae bacterium | reverse complement strand
CCAAAACCCCAAAACCCCAAAACCCCAAAACCCCAAAACCCCGGGTCCACGAACAGTGAGCACTACGTTGGAGGCACAGTAGAGCTGCAGTGAGTGATAATACGTACATAAATGTAGCATCAGCTAATGCTGGCTTGTATATTATATGTTACACTAAGCCACACTAGGCGTGCTTCTTGCAGTCAGCAGTGAGCTTGGAGAAGTCGAAGCGACGCTTGGTCTCTCTGGTGGACTGGGGCACAATCCTGTTGAGGAAACTCACGCACGGCTGCTGCTGTCCTCTCGTGGTCCCTGCCAGGTCGCTTCTTCTCAGAGCAGTTGTCTGACCAAACTTGCTGGACAGACCAGGGGCCTCACGATGGGCGCTCTTGTTCCTCGCGAGGACGCTTCTGCCATTCTCACCCACAGCACTGACCCTGGAAGTCTGCTGCGCCTTTGGCTCTGCATCCTCCTCTGGGAATGTCCGCCGCCTGAAGTTCGCGAAGGCTATCACCACCGAGGTGACGTTGTCCAGCGACCTGCGCAGCAGTGCGTTCTTGATTACGGCGTCGGAGGCAACTCCACACTGCTGATGGACGTTCGAGGCTTTCTCCTGTCCCACGCCAATCCAGCCGCACTGCACCACGTCCTTGTTGCTGAGACGGTCGAATATCCCGTCGCTTCCCATCACGATGAAGTCATGGTCGTCCGCGATCTTGAACGAAATGATGTCGGGAGTGGCAATCACCACGTTGGGGTTCCCTCCGCACTGTGGCAGCTTGGCTTCCGCGTCTCCAAATGTGCGGGAGACTGAGAGCCTGCCGGGCAGGACGCGGTAGGGCCCGACGAGGACGTCGGAGCCGAAGCCTGCAGACCTCATGTTGGGCGGTATCGGCGTGGCCGTCTGATAGATCTGTCCCCCAGCGGCCACGATGCGTCGCTGTTCGGACTCTTCGGCCGGCTTATGATCCTTGGTCAGTGCCTGCACCTTTCTCCCTCCATCCCTATGCTAGGTCAACGATGGTTCTGTACAGAGAGAGGACGGCGCGACTGTCGCCCACATTGGCAACGTAGCAGGCATCGCCCACGATGAGCACCACCACGCCGCAGCTACCAGACTTGTCGGAGAGTCCCTCGTCCTTCTCGTTCTTCTGGCATATCTCTAGATACTTCTTTTCGGCGGTCTCGAAGCCCTTGCGCAGCGCCTCGGCGGGCGAGTAGGGGAAGCTGCTCTCCTTTATTACGAACTGGTGGAGGTTGTCGCGGAGGAAATCAGCGCAGCTGGCGCCCCCGTGGCCGTCGTACACGCCGAAGAAGGAGCACTTGGGCCAGTTCTCGTTCGCCCTGGTTGGCGGCTTCAATATGTTCAGAATGATTGACACTCGGTCTTCGTTGTAGTTTCTACAAGATCATGAGAATTGCGGGCAAGTGTACCTAACCAGGCCCTGGTTCGTGTTTGCCGCATATGCCTTCACCACTCCGTTGCTCTTCAGCGAGCACTTGGCCGGCTCCTGATTCGGAATGCTGATGCTGAAGCTGGGCTGGAGCGGAGCATTGGCATTGGCGTCGAGAGGCTCCATGATCGCGTTTCTGGCAGTCAGACACTTCAGCTGCGTCGTGTCCGCCCCCTGAGTTACATCAGTCGCGTTGATGGACAGATTCTTGTGCGGTGGACGTTTCTCCGCAGGTCTCACCTCGCCGTTGGCAGGAGCGACTGCAGAACTCCTCCATCCTACGGGGGCGGGCGAACCGCTCGTCCGGCCGGCCCGCGTCGTCTTCGGCGCCTCTCCGTGGAACGACTCCTTCAATGTAGAGTGTCCACGCTGGGTGACTGCCCCGGAAGTTGAGTTCATGGCCGCTGACTCGTTAGTCTGGTGAGACCTGTTGACTGGCCTGGACTTGGCGTCGACCTCGCCAAGAGCGATGGTGTGATTAAGGTTGCGCTTCAGGTACGTCTTGAGTGACAGCGCAGTTGTGCTCTTGGGAGCGTAGGTGTTGACGCGGTGCTCGGGCAGGTTGAGCTTGGCCGCTGGCTTGTCGTGGGAGACAACGGAGGTGCTGGCGACGTTGGACTTGCGTTCGGCGAGCGGATTCTTTGCCTGCGACTGAATGGCGGCCATGAGCGAGCTCAGGAGATAAGCGTTCTCCTGGGTGTGTCCTCGGGCCGTATGTGACTTCCTCAACTGCATCGTTAGTTTGTGCGTTTAATTTAAATATAGTTTATGAATTGGATTGCGTGCTGTGCCTCATAACGGTGCCCTCTATTGTCTGTAGGCACACTATTTATCCTTGGGGTTTTGGGGTTTTGGGGTTTTGGGGTTTTGGGGTTTTGG
>JARLFX010000411.1 GCA_031296355.1 Acidobacteriaceae bacterium | reverse complement strand
CCAAAACCCCAAAACCCCAAAACCCCAAAACCCCAAAACCCCGGTGGTTGCGTTGAGTGCGCTAAGAGTGAATACGCTGGCGCAATGCAGGCGTGCATTGAGCATTAGTATGGATAGAGGCTCGAGGGAGTGGGAGTAGGTTACATCGCGTAAAGGGCGGGGTCAACCTTGGGCGGGATGGGCAGGATCTTTGTGTTCAGCTCCTTCTCGATTGTGAACAGGTTCATCTTGTCCTCGTCCGTGACGAAGTTCACCGCCAGTCCCAGGTGTCCGTATCTGCCGGACCGCCCGATCCTGTGCAGGTACGTCTCCGCGTTCTTCGGGAAGTCGAAATTAATAACCACGTTGACGGTCTGGATATCGATGCCGCGGGTGCACAGATCTGTGGAGACGAGGCAACGGCACTTGCCGCTGCGGAACCCGTGGAAGACCTTGTTGCGGTTCTCCTGCAGCATCTTCGCGTGGATGTAGTAGCAGGAGAAGCCCAGCTCGGAGATCTTCTTGGCGAGGCACTTTACTCTGAACACAGAGTTGCAGAATATCATCGCCTGGTTGATTTGCAGCTACCGCGTTCGCATTCTGATACCCTTACCTTCACCAGCAGCGTATTGAGACAATGAACCTTCTGGCGTTCCTCGACGTAGGCGTAGTACTGGGTCACGCCCTTCAGCGTCAGTTCCTCCATGAGATTTATCTCCTTCGCATTGGTCAGGTATCGCTTCTTGAAGTTCTCGACCTCGGCGGGGAACGTGGCCGAGAGCAACAGGAGCTGTCTGGTCTTCGGCAGGAAGTCAATGATCTTCTCGATGATGGGCTGGAAGTCGACTGACAGCAGTTTATCGGCCTCGTCCATCACCAATATGTCGCACTTGGAAAGGTCAGCCACCTGCTTCGAGGCGAGGTCGAGGATCCTGCCCGGCGTGCACACCACCACGTGCACCACCTGGTACAGTCTGTAGATGTCTTCGCGCACCGATGTGCCGCCTGTTGACACCATCGACTCAACCTGGACGAACTTTCCGAGCTGCTTGAGGACCGCGGAGGTCTGGAGGGCGAGCTCGCGGGTGGGGACCAGTATCAGCGCCTGAATGTGGTTCTTGGTCGCGTCTATCTTCTCTAGGATAGGAATAATGTAGGCGGCAGTCTTGCCGGTGCCGTTCTTGGCGCGGGCGATCACGTTCTGACCTACGAACTAGTCTACAGTGCAGCTACCGGCGAGCGCGTACGGCACCACCTCTTCTTGTACTGGCGACGGCTTCTCGAACCCGCACTCGTACAGACCCATCAGCACCTTTTGCTTTAAATACATGGTGTCCCACGAGAGTCCCTTGGTGCTAGTAACATCCTAAGGACATGATAAGGAGAGGACGGTACGCTGGTCTGGAAACGAGTGTCCTTTTGCGGGGCCTGCAGCTTGTCCTTCCAGTCCTCCGGGTGCTCCGCCGTCTTCTTCACTTCTTCATTTTTCGGAATCATTTCTCCGAGTTTTTATATGAATATATTGTCCCGCTCCATTTGTCCCTCACTCTGCCCGACAGCCCGCCTCGGTGTCCACATCCTGGGGTTTTGGGGTTTTGGGGTTTTGGGGTTTTG
>JARLFX010000410.1 GCA_031296355.1 Acidobacteriaceae bacterium | reverse complement strand
CCAAAACCCCAAAACCCCAAAACCCCAAAACCCCAGGATAGATGAGTAACGCACGGACAGCGACAATAGCGCTTAGCGAGCTCTGTGTGCCGTATGATAATGACATAGAGTTGTATCGATATGGGGAAGGCATAAGAATGCGTCATCGGCGCATTAGTGCTCTGTATGAAGCCCCTCGCTATGGGACTGCGCACTCTATTACAGTGCCACGTATATACGACATTGATTGAGCCTATATGGTTTAGGAAAGAATAGGTCAGTTTATGCGGCGGCTGGAGCGGCGGGAGCGGCTCCGGCACCTTCCTCCTCCTCTTCCATCTCGGCCTCCTCCTCGGCGGTGGCGTCCTGGTACTGCTGGTACTCAGAAACGAGATCGTTCATGTTGCTCTCAGCCTCGGTGAACTCCATCTCGTCCATACCCTCTCCAGTGTACCAATGCAGGAAGGCCTTCCTCCTGAACATGGCAGTGAACTGCTCAGCGACACGCTTGAACATCTCCTGGATGGCGGTAGAGTTTCCGATGAAGGTAACACTCATCTTCAGCCCCTTGGGAGGAATGTCGCAGATGGCGGACTTGATGTTGTTGGGGATCCACTCGACGAAGTAAGACGAGTTCTTGTTCTGGACGTTGAGCATCTGCTCGTCGACCTCCTTGGTGGAGATCCTGCCGCGGAACATGGCGCAGGCGGTGAGGTAGCGGCCGTGTCTGGGGTCGGAGGCGCACATCATGTTCTTGGCATCGAACATCTGCTGGGTCAGCTCTGGCACAGTCAGCGCGCGGTACTGCTGGGATCCGCGGGAGGTCAGAGGGGCGAAGCCGATCATGAAGAAGTGGAGACGAGGGAATGGGATCAGGTTGACGGCGAGCTTTCTCAGGTCGGCGTTCAGCTGGCCTGGGAAACGCAGGCAGCAGGTGATACCACTCATGGCGGCAGAGACCAGATGGTTCAGGTCGCCGTAGGTAGGGGTGGTCAGCTTGAGCGTCCTGAAGCAGATGTCGTACAGAGCCTCGTTATCGATGACCTGCACCTCGTCGGCGTTCTCGACCAGCTGGTGAACAGACAGGGTAGCGTTGTAAGGCTCGACGACAGTATCAGACACCTTGGGGGACGGGAAGACTGAGAAGGTCTCCATGATACGGTCGGGGTACTCCTCACGGACCTTGCTGATCAGCAGGGTGCCCATGCCGGAGCCAGTGCCACCTCCCAGAGAGTGGGTGATCTGGAATCCCTGGAGGCAGTCGCAGCCTTCAGCCTCCTTCCTCACCACATCGAGGACGGAGTCGATAAGTTCGGCACCCTCAGTGTAGTGTCCCTTGGCCCAGTTGTTGCCTGCTCCAGTCTGCCCGAACACGAAGTTATCCGGGCGGAACAGCTGGCCGAAAGGTCCAGCGCGGACGGAGTCCATGGTGCCGGGCTCCAGATCCATCAAGATTGCGCGAGGCACATAGCGTCCGCCGGTAGCCTCGTTGAAGTACACGTTGATGCGCTCCAGCTGGAGGTCGGAGTCACCGTGGTAGGTGCCAGTCGGGTCGATCCCGTGCTCGTCGGCGATCACTTCCCAGAACTTAGCACCGATCTGGTTGCCGCACTGTCCGGCTTGTACGTGAACGATTTCTCTCATTGGATATCTGAATTACTTTTGATTTCTGGCTTTTTATAGATTAATGAAGGCAGAAGTATAAATAATAGCCATCCTTTTGGCAATAACGCACGGGCCGTTTATTTCGCCCAAACGAGTGCCTGGCACGCTGCCGGCCCTCCAGCGGACGCCCCTGAACGTGGCCAGCTTTGCCATGGGCGTAGCATCGTCAATGAGATCAACTTAACGATACATTATGGTGAGTTAATCGATATATAGATATCGGCCGTAATCCGGTAATCGACACGAAGAATATGCAAATTAAAATCTTTTGGGCGCAAGTGCGGAGCGCTGTGGAGAGTAATTCAAATTGCAACAATATATTTTATTCGGCATATACATAGTTAGCCGTAATCATTATTCATAGCATTAATAACGTAATCGTGCATCCGTGGCTGCGTTTGAATACTTTCTCGCTCGCAATGCGGTTCGCGCTGCTATCTCTCTT
>JARLFX010000409.1 GCA_031296355.1 Acidobacteriaceae bacterium | reverse complement strand
TCTGCTGCCGCAGTACTCTGACACGCATGAATTTGTGCCGCCCGATGGGGTTCATGTCGTACGCCTGGATAAGGTGACAAATTTGCTCTCCAATGACAGTTGTCCGGAAAGCTACAACGCTGCCTTCCTGGACGGCACCGCACCGAATAATTATTGCAGCCAGATGGGATCGGGAGATGACCGCAACATTGTGCAGAAGATACTGGGTCTGGGGGAGAATAAGTCCGCAGCGCCGGAGACAAATCCCGACGGCACACCGAAGAAGAAGAACTTGCTACAGAAGATGTTTGGAGGCGGGGGCGACAAGCAGTAGCCGTAGTGGACCGATAACCGCTTGCTAATCGGACGCGAGAGCGATAGCCTTCCTGAATCATGTCTCTAACGAAACATCCCAGCGGACTTTCCGCAGAACAGATTACCGAGATGCTTGAGCTGGCGGCGCAAACCGCTGAACGCTCTTACGCCCCCTACAGCAAGTTTCGCGTGGGTGCTGCCATTTTGCTGGACGATGGCAGTATCTTCACGGGCTGCAATGTGGAGAATGCATCGTACCGCGTGACCACCTGCGCCGAGCAAACCGCTATAGCGAAGGCGATGAGCGAGGTTGGCCCCAAAATCCGTCTGCGCGCCGTCGCGGTCGCAAACCTGAATGGCGCTGCCAGCATGCCCTGCGGCGCCTGTCGCCAGACTATTCTGGAGTTCGGCAGCCCAGACACATGGATCTTTTTCCCTGGAGAAGACGGCCCCACCGACGTTTCTCTCGCACAGCTTCTACCGTACGGATTTCATCTGGCACACGACTGAGCTTTACTAACAACCGCGCAGAGCTCTACTCTGCGCTATTTCATTTAAGGGTCAACGAACCAACGCATGGAGAAACAGCAAAACGGCAGCACCGAAACACCCACGATCCACAACATGGACCTTCTGCGCAAAAAGCGCGACGGTCTGGAACTGACTACCGAAGAGATCCAGCACTTCGTTCGCGCCGTCTCTACGGAGACAATCTCTACCGCACAGATTGGCGCATTCCTGATGGCGGTGTTCCTGCAAGGCCTGACACGCGCTGAACTGCACGCGCTGACCACCGCCATGCGTTTCTCCGGCGACGTATTCGATTCCAAGCCACTGCACAAATTCACGATTGACAAGCACTCCACCGGCGGCGTGGGCGATAAGACCTCGCTGCTGATCGCACCTATTGTTGCAGCCGCGGGACTGGCTGTGCCCATGATTAGCGGGCGCTCACTGGGCCACACCGGCGGCACGCTGGACAAGCTGGAGACTATTCCCGGTTTCAACACGCAACTTTCGCTGCAGGATTTTTTTAGCGTCATCGACAAGTGCGGTGTCGCCCTGATCGGCCAGACCAAAACGCTCGTTCCCGCTGACCGCATTCTGTATTCACTGCGCGATCACACCAGCACGGTAGAATCTCCCAACCTGATCTGCGCCTCCATCATGAGCAAGAAACTAGCCGAAGGGCTGGATGGCCTGGTGTTGGATGTGAAAACCGGCAGCGGCGCCTTTATGAGCAAGTTTGAAGACTCTGAGCACCTGGCGCAGCTGATGGTCGCCACGGGCGAGGCTGCCGGCACGCGCACCGCCGCCCTGCTCACCAGCATGGATGAACCGCTGGGCCGCTTCTCCGGCAACTGGATTGAAGTATGGGAGTGCGTGGACATCATGAAGAACGTCCGCCATCCTATGAGCGCGGACCTGATCGAACTCTCGCTCTTACTCTCCGGTTGGATGCTGTACCTCGGCGGCAAAGCGAAGTCGGCAGACGATGGCGTGAAGCTCGCGGATGAACTGCTCACGAGTGGGGCTGCGTACAAAGTATGGCTCGAAATCGTAAAGCTACAGGGCGGCGATGCCGGCATCTTTACCGATCCTGCTGCGTTCCATAAGCCAAAGGCAACGCGCGTGCTGAAAGCGTGGCGCAGTGGCTATCTTGCCGGGATGGATTGCAAGCAAGTGGGCTGGGCCGTGCAGAGGCTGGGCGCGGGACGCGAGAAGGTCGGCGACCCCGTGGCTGCTCATGCTGGCATTGAGATGCATGCCAAGATAGGCGCAAAGCTGAACGAAGGCGATCCACTCTGCACCCTCTTCTCAGAAGATGCTGCCCTGCTGGCAGAGCCGGAGCGGCTGCTGCGCGAGACCATCCGCATTGAGGATGCCGCGCCCACGCCAATTCCGCTGGTCCGAAAAATCATCACGGCTGCCGATATCAGCAGCTAACCTGCGATAATTCCCTGTTACCTGCAGTGCTGGATTCGGTACACTGCACGCAACCTTTCATTACTCCGCCCGACGCACAAGGAGATACCTTTGGGACGCTTTACCGGACTGCTTGGCCTTGCCACTATGCTTTTCGTGGCCTATTCGCTTTCGACCAACCGCCGCTCAATTCGCTGGCGTACGGTGGCCTGGGGACTAGGGCTGCAAATTACCTTCGCGTTCATGGTTATCAAGTGGCCGTACGGGCAGATTGCTCTGCACGCAGCATCCACCGCGGTCACCAGTATGCTCGGGCATGCAGCTGACGGCTCGTCCATGGTCTTCGGCCACATGGGAACACCGGGCGATCCGCTCTCCACCTTCGCTTTCGCCGTTCTGCCCACCATCATCTTCGTCTCAGCGTTCTTCGCGCTGCTCTACTACTTCGGCGTGATGCAGCAAGTCATC
>JARLFX010000408.1 GCA_031296355.1 Acidobacteriaceae bacterium | reverse complement strand
TCTCTGACCGATAGTGAACCAGTACCGTGAGGGAAAGGCGAAAAGAACCCCGTCGAGGGGAGTGCAAAGTACCTGAAACCGTGTGCCTACAAGCAGTGGGAGGGCTATGCCCGCAAGGGAATGCCTGACCGCGTGCCTATTGCATAATGAGCCGGCTAGTTATTCTTGTCAGCAAGGTTAAGCGTAAGCGAGCCGCAGCGAAAGCGAGTCTTAATAGGGCGATCAGTTGGCAGGAATAGACGCGAAGCGGGATGATCTACCCATGGCCAGGATGAAGGTGGGGTAACACCCACTGGAGGACCGAACCGGTGTTTGTTGAAAAAAGCTTGGATGAGCTGAGGGTAGGGGTGAAAGGATAATCAAATTCCGTGATAGCTCGTTCTCTCCGAAATAGCTTTAGGGCTAGCCTCGGATGATTTGCGCTGGTGGTAGAGATATGGATGGACTCAGGGGCTTTCCGGCTTACTGAATCCAACCAAACTACGAATGCCAGCGACAACCAGTCCGGGAGTCAGACTGCGGCGGCTAAGCGTCGTAGTCGAGAGGAAAACAGTCCAGACCGCCTGCTAAGGTCCCCAAGTTACAGTTAAGTGGGAAAGGAAGTCGGAACGCTCAGACAGCCAGGAGGTTGGCTTAGAAGCAGCCATCCTTTAAAGAAAGCGTAATAGCTCACTGGTCAAGAGGTCTGGTGCCGACAATACAACGGGGCTAAAACTGTATACCGAAGCTGCGAATGCACATCTTTTAGATGTGCGTGGTAGGAGAGCATTCTCAACAGCTGCGAAGCCAGACTGAAAAGACTGGTGGAGCGTTGCGAAGAGACCCTGCCGGCATAAGTAGCGATAATGAATGTGAGAACCATTCACGCCGAAAGTCTAAGGTTTCCTGAGGAAGGTTAATCCGCTCAGGGTTAGGCGGTACCTAAGGCGAGGCCGAAAGGCGTAGTCGATGGACATCCGGTTAATATTCCGGACCTCCCAAAGAGTCGTTATTACGATGGGGTGACGCAGAAGGATAAGCAGGACCTCCTATGACTATGGGGTTCGATGTGCGCAAGCTGGATCTGGTAGGCAAATCCGCCAGGTCTTAACAGTGAGGCACAAAGCAGTAAGCCGTATGGCTGAAAGCTGCTGATTTCACGCTGCCAAGAAAAACCTCTAAGGAGAATTTTTGGGAACCGTACCACAAACCGACACAGGTAGACGAGGAGAATATCCAAAGGCGCTCGAGTGAAAGCTCGTTAAGGAACTCGGCAAATTGGCTCCGTAACTTCGGGAGAAGGAGCGCCCACCTCTGGTGGGCCGCAGTGAAGCGCGAACGGCGACTGTTTAACAAAAACACAGGTCTCTGCAAAGTCTAAAACGACGTATAGGGGCTGACGCCTGCCCGGTGCCGGAAGGTTAAAAGGAGAGGTTAGCGCAAGCGAAGCTTTGAATTGAAGCCCCGGTGAACGGCGGCCGTAACTATAACGGTCCTAAGGTAGCGAAATTCCTTGTCGGGTAAGTTCCGACCTGCACGAATG
>JARLFX010000062.1 GCA_031296355.1 Acidobacteriaceae bacterium | reverse complement strand
GTGTGAGTGTAGAGTGGATTGTACGCCTCGCCGGATGGTCGCTGAACGTATTGCTGCCCATGTCGACCGAGAGTGAAGTGCTTCTCGTCGCTGATGATCACTCGCTCCCAATCTGCGGCTGTCCAGTGCGCGTAGCCGTGAGCGAACGAGAGACGACGGCGGAGATCGTTCTCGTCGAGTGTGTGCTCTTCTCGTTCGACTCTGCCATACAGCCCGGCTTCGTCAAGGCGACGGCGTACGGTACGTGGTGAGGCATCGACGTCAAGCTTGCGCTTGACCTGCTTCGGTGTGGATTGATGCGGCTCCACTCGAGCAACCACAGCGACGTTGATGTCGGTCGCCTCGTCGGTGCACCGCGGTCGTCCTCTCCTAGGCTCGTCAGCGACGTCATGCTTCTGCTCGTAGTGCCTCAGCCAGTGGCGCACGGTCGGGAGAGAGGTGCCTGCCTGCTGTGCGATGTCGGTACGGGGCAGGCCCTGCTTGTCGAGCACGACGATGGCAGCACGCTGCACCGTCGGCAGTGGGGCATGGTTGCCTGCGTGTGGAGGGAAGAGAGTTGGTGGAGCGGCAGCGGCTGCGGCTGGTGGATTGGGTGAGGGACGCTGCTGCTGG
Source organism: Acidobacteriaceae bacterium (assembly GCA_031296355.1). Next base: position 587 of record JARLFX010000062.1, on the reverse strand, counting down.
TTGTGACAGTCAACGCACATCCTGCCGTGCTTGTGCCGCACTGCCTTCCACTTCTTGCAGTGGGCGCAGGAGAACTGAGCGAGTGGATTGATCAGCGGTGATCAGGCAGAGCAGCACACGCGGACAGCAGCACGTCAGAGAGCAGTCCCAGGCGCACACTGCGAGCGTATAGTGCTGTTATCAATCTGCATGCTGACCATGGTGGAGTTCGACATCTGCCAGCGACGGTGGATGGACGATTCACATCCCTGCTGGCATGAGCAGCGCAGGGAAGCGAGTCAGCCATCCGAGCACACCAACAGAGGCGCGGCACCAGAGCGCAGCCACACGCGCGCACTCACCGCCGGGGGTGCACCGCTGCATGCGCTGCTGTATGGATTGTGAGCCTCACACAGAGCAGTGGTCGGCGCGTGCCAGTCAAACTGCGTGGATGGATAGAATAGCCGACAGAGGATGATATGACGACAGACGTGAGAGAGTGAACAGACATGCAGCACATTGCGGTCGGACGGCTTCAATCGCATCTCATTCACGAATGCCGCGGTCGAATAAATCGCCTAAGAGAAAACTACTTTTGTCCATGGCTG
>JARLFX010000001.1 GCA_031296355.1 Acidobacteriaceae bacterium | reverse complement strand
TGTCGAGCAGTTGCAAAACGCGCTCGACTCGCTAAAGCATCGGGTCGAGATCGACGAGTCGGTCATCAGCGATATTCGGAAGGAAGTCAGTCCGGCGCCCTGGCTCAGATATAAACGTGAGCGCAGAGTTTCGGATTTGCCGCTTCATCTCGACGTCGCCGATACCGACAAAGTCGGCCGTCTTTACAACGTCCTTCGCAAGGAACTGGGTGACATCCTAAACGAACGCATGGCGGTCGAAGACTTCCGCGGCATTTTCTCTGGGCACACCGTGACCAAGGAAATGTTCGAGGAGTGTCAGCTTGTCAATGCGATCTACGGCGATGTTGCGGCTCAGATCACCGAGCGCGAGGAGCAACTGAAGCTGGAGTACGGCAACTCGCAAGCACTGTGGGAAGCTGTGCGCACCGGCGATGACAAAGACCAACGGAGATCGGCCGTGCTTGCTCGAAACAAGGCGCAAGCTGCGCTCTGGGAGTTTGAACAGGATGCCAAGGAGCAATTCAGTGGCCTGCACCTGTTCATGCACTACTGGGCGCAGGGAAAGCAGGACAACCGGCGTGCATGGGCGCAGGCGATGAACACCATCGTCTCGAACGGACGCGGATCGGGAGCCGTGCTCTTCCAGACCTTTCCCCAGGAGGTCGTCGATGTCTTTGCTGAGCAGACTGGAGGCAAAAACGCTCCGGTTCGCTTGCCAAAGATGGTCAACGGCTACGTCCGGTTCGACGATCAGCAACGGGCATTTCTCGTTGAACGGATCGAGAACGCGGATGGGCCAGATGGAGAGAAGTGGATCTTCCTCTTCCAGTACAAAGGGAAGCGGACACTGATCTTCGAAAACACGGGCGTTCCCCAATAAAGAGCGCTCCTAACCTGCTGAGATGAGGCTTAAGCATTCGTGCTTGGCCTCATTTCGCAGTTGCTTCTGTCGCCCTTGTTGCGGCGAGTAGGAGGAGATTATGAAGTCATTTCTGGGAGCAGTTCTCGCTCTTGCCGCCATCAATGCTGCGGCACAATCCACCAACTTCAACCAGATTCAGCACATTGAGACGGCCCTCAATCACCTTACGGTGATCGATCTCGCCGAACCCATTGTCACGGTCGCGGTCGCTGATCCTGACTCGATTCAGATTGAACGCCATGACGACAAAGTGTTTCTCAAGCCGCTGAAAGATGGCGTATCCACCAATCTCTTCATCTGGACAGCATCGCGGCAGATTGCGTATGAGATCGACCCCGCCGGCGATCTTGCCAAGATGAATGTCATTGTCCGCAATGCGCCAGAGCCTGCGCAACACAAGCCAAACCACGAAGCAGAAAAGTCAGAGCCGAGCGATCGAGAGATTCAGAATATTGCTTCGCTCGTCTTGACGCAGGCATTGATGGGCACCGAGAGCATCGTGCGCGAGAAGAGCAAGGATGCGGTGAGCGGCGTCAACGTAACATTGGAGCAGGTCTTTCGCTCGAAGGATGCGCTCTACATCCGTTACACGATTGCCAATCAATCGACGGCCCCATTCCGTATTACATCGCCTGATGTATATCAGCCGCAGCCAACTCAGCAGCCTATTTCCATTGTGAGCCTGCGCAATCGTCAGATTTCTCCACAGACCTTTGCCGCCTTCAAGACAACACTCGGACCGAGTATTCCAGTTGTCAGCGCCGATCCGCTCGTAGCGACCGATGTGGCACCGGGCGGAAAGTCCACCGGCGTTGTCACAATTCGTGTCTCTCCAGGAAGCCAGCCACAGCTTTATCAATTGCATTTTGGCAATTGCCAAAGCGGACCTATTGCGGTCGAGGCGGTGCTATGAGTACGGATATTCGTCGCAATGTGACGGCGGAAGAGACGCGCCTGGCGATGCGCGCGCTCTACCGCACTGATGCGGAAACCAATCTCCAGACGGCATTCGCTCATGCGCTCGCCGACGATGTCAAGCCCGTCGACGAGAACGGAAAGTGGCGTCCCAGCACGCTGCTTGTATTGGGTTGCGCTGTGTTGCTGGCATTCGCCGGAGTCTTTATCTACTTCAGTATCGGAGGCCATCGATGAATCAACCTTATGATCCGCCGCGCCGGGATCAATCAGGCCCCGCAGATCTTGCGGGGTTTCTTGTTCTTGGGGGATGTGCCGTGCTGGGTGTCCTCTGGTACATCGCTGTTTCGCGCCTCCACCTGAGAAGCGACCAGTGCCTCGAAATATTTCTCGATCTCGTGATCGGCATCTTTGGAATTGCGTTGCTGCTGTCGCACTTCATTGGCCGCCGCGAGAAGCGCGAAGAAATGTGGCCGCACCCCGCCGTTACGATCCCCGGCGCGAAAGACGCAGCCGTCGTCGAGGCCGCGATTTGCAAGGAGGCTACGGTTCTCGGTTACAACGTCCACAAAGAACCGTGGCTATGGCCGGATTCGGTGCGCATCAAGCATGGCGTCATCGCCGGAGGGACCGGCGCGGGCAAGACCACCTTCCTCGAAAACATCATTGCTCAGGATCTTCAGCGGCGCTTCGGCGACCGGCCCATGCCGATGATTATCTTCGACGGCAAGGGAGATCAGGAGTTCCTGGAAAGACTGCTGCCG
>JARLFX010000061.1 GCA_031296355.1 Acidobacteriaceae bacterium | reverse complement strand
CTTTCCGTTCTCCATCCCGACGTGACGTCGCTTGCGTTGATCTATTCGTCGCAACTGAACCTCTTTGAGCAATTCCTGACACAGGCTGTCTCAGGGATCGACTCGACCAGCATCACGTCAGGGATGCAGAACGTGGGCTACGTCATTCTTGTCGTTGGATTCCTCTGGCAGGTATACCAGTCCGCGCTCCACGGTGGCGATGTGCGTGGACTGGGTGCCGGCCTCATCAAGTATGTAGCGACTGCAATGGTGGTGATGAACTACCACGCCGTTTTTACGACGGTCAACCAAGGCTTTGTGAACGCGGGCAACTGGATAAGCAATGCTTCAGGGGGACTCAACCTTCTGGATAATTGGAGGAACGACATCCAAACGCAGTTTAGCCAGATTGGCTTTCAGAATCTGTGGGGCCTTGTAACCGGCTCTGCTGCTGGCTTGATCGACGCCCTTCTCATAATTGTTGCTTATCTTCTCTATCCGCTGGTGATCGTGATCTTCGGTTTCTTCTACATCCTTTATGGGAGCATCCTGTACATCTTTGGACCGCTGGTGATCTCGCTGATGCCGCTTGGAGCGACCAACCGCATCGCCAAGGCTTATGTAGAGAACGTCTTCATCTGGAACGCCTGGCCGATTCTCTATGGCGGCTTCGGCGCACTTCTGAGCGCGGTGCAGATGGGCCAGGTAGGCCAGATGCTCAGCCAGAATAGTTTCTTAGGCGGCCTTGGCAGCCTGGAAGGATCGGTTCTGATTGGTTTCGCCAGCATCATCTTCTCGCTGGCCATTGCTGTGATTCCATTCATGGCCAAACGAATTGTATCGGGCGACGTTGGCTCGACAGCAGGCGCGCTGATTGGTGCAGCCGTTACGGCCATTACCGCTGGCACGGCGGCCATCGAGGGCGCGGCGGTTGGAGCGGCGGCAGCCGGTGCTGGGAGTTCAACGGGCGCCTCCGGCAATGCGACAAATAGCGCCGCAGCGGCCGGTGCGAACGCAAAGCATACGGGAGGGACAGGCACTGGCAATCAGCCGACACCTGGCCAAAGAGGAATCAATACGGGAGATTCTTCTTCGACGGCAGGCAACCAACCTGCGGCAGACACGAAAGGAAGTAACACATCCGCAGTTGCAGATGGCACTGGGCAGATGAATGGTGGTTCACCTACCGCTGCGGGTCATGCGGATCATAT
>JARLFX010000407.1 GCA_031296355.1 Acidobacteriaceae bacterium | reverse complement strand
CGCCGCGACAAGGGTGGAACCGTCCAGCGTGACAAATTGAATGTATAGGACAACAATAAGATCATAAGCGCGGCAACATCAGCACGCGCAACGCATCAATCAGTATGGAGTTATTCTGCAATCCTAATTATTATGGACAATACATCGACTATATCGCATTTATATCAATCTAGCTTGACTTATGACCATATTACAATATCAAATCTATGGGAAGCAATATAGGAACAAGGACCGAGGATCTCTGCCTCTACGTGCAGACCAATCAGCCGTACTATAGCCCGCACTCTATGGTCGACGGCGCCGTCTACATCGACGTCTACCGTCCCATCAGCGCCTCCAGCCTCAATCTCAGATTGAAAGGAACTGAGCGCGTAAAGTGGGAGGAGCTCAAGCAGGCGGGCCAGAACCCCGGTGCCAAAGCTGATGCGAACAACATCACCGAGAAGATCCACGACAAGATCGAGAACTTCCGCCTCGAGGTTCCCCTTTTCCAGATCGGCGGCATGCTTAATCCTGGACAGTACCAATATCCGTTTGCCTTCCAGCTGCCGGACCACCTTCCTGGAACCTTCAACGTCACGCATCTGGATCATCAGGGCAGAGTAAGATATTCACTGACCGCCGTGCTCTTCACTGGCAGCCGGGACCCAATCAAGTACAGATCTGAGCTCGTGGTGCGTCAGGTCCCCAACGTGGCCAACTACAATGCCCCAGTCAACAGCGAGCAGAGTGTATGCGTATGCTGTGTCAGTAAGGGCCGTTGCCGCCTCGAGTGCTGTTTCCAGAGCGACTGCTACCAGCCAGGCCAGGATGCCGTTCTAATGTGCAAGGCCGACAACAAGCTCTGCTCTGTGGCCGTCAAGTGCTTCAACGTCAGTCTTCTCCAGCACATAACTTTCCGCACCAAGTTGGGCAAGCACTCTGAGGTCACGCGCATGGTTACCCAAAGCAGCTTCCCAGGAGTCGCCGCCGGCGCTGACAACCTGTCCAGCCCCCAGCTGATGACTCTGAAACTGGAGGACCCGAGTGCCTCGAAGGAAGCAGGCAAGCTGAGTCTTCAGCCTAACGTCTACGGCCAGCTCGTGGACTGCCGCTACGACCTTGAGGTCCGTCCCACCTTCGACGCCCCCTGCTCCTGCTGCGCGCGTGTGCCGGTCTCCACCATCCCTCTCCACATATACGCGCCGCAGCTGCCGAACTGGATCACCGCCATGCCCACAGGCTTCAGACCCACTGTGTACGATATTCACCAGATCGTTATCCCCCTGCCCGGCGTCAAGTTCGAGATCTCCGCCCCCACCATGGCCGCCGTGCCCTCTGTCTCGATGAACGTGGGCGGACCCAGCATGCAGGTGACGATGCCCGCAGTGCACGCGAACATGATGGGCGCCGAGATGAACATGAACGTTGGAGGCGCCAACATGAGAATCGACATGCCTGCCCCCACCATGGAGGTCCACACCACCGGGATGACCGGCGATGTGAGCATGAGTACCAACATGACAGGAATGAACGCCAATATTAAGTTCTAATAACCATATTCTTCTCTCGCTACTGCCCATTGAGATATCTCCTTATACACACAGACTAGACGTATATCCTTACGCGACAATTGCTATATTTATCAAGAGCTTGACATTACGTCAGAGCACTTGTGAGCTTCAATGCGTATGTCGCTGCTCACCATATCGACTGGGGTTTTGGGGTTTTGGGGTTTTGGGGTTTTGG
>JARLFX010000406.1 GCA_031296355.1 Acidobacteriaceae bacterium | reverse complement strand
GGGATGCAGCGGTCGAACTCACTTGATACCTCCTCAACTGTGCGCCCTGCGCGCTGGCACATTGCGGAAATCGACAGCAGGGCGTCTTCATGCCCTGCAAGAAGTGGACGCATGGGCTGATTTATCCGCGTTCAGTCCAATAACTAGCAATACGCTGTGAGCAAACCTACAAAGGGAGCTGTCCACGGGTAATTTTTGCTGTCACTGGTAATATGGGCTGTCGCGATGCGGAATCCCGGTGTTAATTTCAGCTGTCACAATCTTCACCCCTGGTAATTTATGGTGTCGCGATTGTAGAGCGGAGGACTTCCTTGCCCAGCCAGTGAGCCTGCCGCGGACTCCTTTCTTCAGATTATCTTCAGTCCTCTCTCCTGGGACAAATAATCTTGTCCAAGGGACAAAATATTTGCCCAAAAAAATAATCTGGGACAATTTATTTGTCCATAATGGAACGTTCTGCCGTTCCTCGCCGTAAGCAGAGTATATCCGATTGGCCTGTATCACTTTGCAAACTTGCCTATCGCAGGCGGAACTGGCTGCATCTGGGAAGCAAAGAGGCTGGACCAAAAATCGCCGCCATCTTTTTGATCGTCGAAAGCTGTCACAAACTGGGCGTACCCATTCGCCAATATCTGGCCGATGTGCTACCCGGTCTCGCCGATCGCTCCATCCAGGATTTGGCTGGCCTTACCCCAACAGCCTATGCGGCCTAAATCGCAAAGTAGCCTACCCGACATCGCATAAACCGATTGTCGGCTCGTGTGACTATGAGAACCGCTCCGATACCTGCCATTGAAACGGTCTGGAGCGCAACTTATGATCAGCCTAGTGTCCTGTCTCTAAAATAATTGTCATAAATAATCGAGGTTGCGGCATCGGATAGAGTGGGAGGAAGTCCGATGCCGAAGGGTCGTCCACTTACGCCGTTGTCCATCTCTGCCGCAGATCGAGCGCAGCTTGTTGCCTGGAGCAAACGGCCCAAGACGGCCCAGGCGCTGGCCATGCGCTCACGCATTGTGTTGCTGGCCTCTGAAGGGCTTAGCAATACGGACATTGCCCGCCAGTTGCACACCATGCAGCATACCGTTGGCAAATGGCGGCGGCGCTATCTCGATTCCGGCCTCGACGGGCTGCTGGATGAGCAGCGGCCGGGCACCTCACGCAAGCTCCGCGATCAAGATGTGGAGCGGGTATTAGCTCTGACGCTGGAGTCTACTCCCACCGATGCGACTCACTGGTCGACCCGCTCCATGGCCAAGCGTGCGGGGCTGAGCCGTGCGTCGATTCATCGCATCTGGCAAGCCTTCTCGCTGGCCCCGCATCGCTCCGAGACGTTCAAGTTATCCAAAGATCCACTGTTCATTGACAAGGTGCGCGACATCGTGGGCCTGTATCTGGCCCCACCGGAAAGGGCCCTGGTGTTATGCGTCGATGAGAAGAGCCAGATTCAGGCTCTGGACAGAACTGCGCCACTGTTACCCATGCGTCCGGGCCAGATCGAGCGCCGCACCCACGACTACGCCCGGCACGGCACCACCACACTCTTTGCCGCTCTCGACACCAAGAGCGGCGAACTGATCGGCCAGACCCAACGGCGGCATCGTTCGCTGGAGTTTCGCAACTTCCTCGATACCATCGAACAGAACGTGCCTGCGGAACTTGATGTGCATTTGATTCTGGACAACTACGGAACCCACAAGACGCAACTGATTCGCGACTGGCTGGTCAAACGTCCACGCTTTCACCTGCACTTCACTCCGACTTCGGCCAGTTGGCTCAACCTGGTGGAACGCTGGTTCGCCCTGCTGACAGAAAAGCAACTCCGCCG
>JARLFX010000405.1 GCA_031296355.1 Acidobacteriaceae bacterium | reverse complement strand
GCAAGGGTGGGGCACGACGCACTCAATCTCCCCGGTTCATCAGGAGCGAACGGGCCCCCGAACATATTTCAGTTCGGGATAGTGAGTCGAAGCCTCTGCTTCTGTTTTTCAATCAACTCCAGACTCACCCCACAGCCTGACCGGCCGGCCCGCTCCCTCACCCTCTCAAGCCTTCAGTGCCTCCGCTACGGATGCGGCCACTGCTGTCGTCGGGTGGCCAATCAGTTTCGATAGCTGGCCGCCCTCATCGAAGAGCGCCCCTTGCGCCGCTCCTCTGTCGAAGCTCGCATAGGCCTGCGCAAGTGGGGCCGGCAAACCGAATCCCGCAAGCGCCGCGGCGTACTCCGCTTCAGTTAGATTCTTATACGGAATCGTCTTTCCCGTCTGTCGCGAGATCTCCGCCGCCAGTTCGCTGAGCGTGTAGGCCTTGTCGCCGGCCAATTCGTAGATCTTGCCCTTGTGTCCTTCGCCCGTCAGCACGGCAACTGCGGCTTCGGCATAGTCCGCGCGCGCGGCCGACGAAATCTTCCCATCGTCGGCGCAGCCCAGAAACGCGCCTCCGGCAAGAGCTCCAGGAATCGAGGCCGTATAGTTTTCCGTATACCAGCCATTCCGCAGAAGCGTAAACGCCAGGCCCGAAGCCTTCAGGTCGGCCTCCGTGTCCAGATGCTCGCCTGAAAGCGCCGTGATGGCCGACGTCTCAGCGTGCAGCAGGCTGGTGTAAACGATCCATTGCACTTTCGCTTTCTTTGCCGCTTCAATCACGTTGCGATGCTGCACCGAACGCTGACCAATCTCGTTCGACGAAATCAGCAGCAGCGTCTCCACCCCGGCTAGCGCGCGCTCCAGTGTTTCGGGCTTGCTGTAATCGGCTGCGCGAGCCACAACGCCCAGATCGGCAGCCTTGCCGGGTGTGCGCACAAGCGCCACAATATTCTCCGCCGCGACCTTGGTTTTGAGTTTGTTGATGACAAGCCGGCCAAGCTGGCCGGTGGCTCCAGTAATTGCAATCGTCATTTGCATGCTTCCTTTCTATTGTTGCTTCATCTGGTTTTTGTTGTTTAGTAACTGTGAAAGTTACGAATTTGACACAAAAAAAAGTTACCCCCTGCGCTGAACAGAATGCAGCAGCGAAAGAATGGTGGTTTGGCTCAACTCCTCCTCCATCACCCGCTCCGCCCGGTCGTACACCGGCTCCAGCGCCTGCTGAATATTCCTGCCAACCGGACATTTCGGGTTCGGCGGCTGAGTGTGCATCGAGAACGGCGATCCCTCCTGCACGGCCCGCCGCACATCCCGCAGCGTCAACTTCTGGGGATTTTTTGCAAGCTCCCATCCCCCGCCATTCCCAGGCTGCGATGAAACAATCCCCACTCTGCGCAGCGTTCCCAGCAGCCGTCTCACGACAACCGGATTTGTGTTCACGCTGCCTGCAATATATTCCGACGTAAGCGCCTCGCCCGGTGTCGAAGCGAGCAGCGTAAGAATATGCAGTGCCACCGTGAATCGCGTGCTGACGTTCATCTGTAACAATAGTAGATACAAATCAAGACAGAGTCAACTTTAGGCTACTTAGCGTCGAATTCCACCCTGGATTCCTTCACCCGCTCCCAATTCTTGGTAACCCAATCCACCAGCCCCTGCATTGGGAAAAGCAGGCTTCGGCCCAGCGCCGTCAGTTCGTACTCCACCCGTGGAGGCACCTCGGCAAACAACTCTCTGGTAAGCAATCCGTCTCTCTCCAAACTGCGCACCGTCACCGTCAGCATTCTCTGCGAGATGCCGGGAATCGCTCGTTCAAGCTCGGAAAACCTAGCGCGCCTGCCCGGCAGTTGAGCCAGGGAGAGGATTAAAAAGATGCTCCACTTATCCCCAACCTTGGTCAGTAGTTCGCGAACAGCCGCGGGATCTTTATGACCGCAGACTGAGGCCGAGTCCAGTGGCTTCTTGGACACACCCTTTTTCATACTTACCTCCATGTGCGTTGCGCAGTTCAAAGTGCCTTATTGTTAATAATAAGCCACCAAAATAGAATCTACATACTAAAAGTAAGCATCAGTTTATTGGAGGACAGATATGAACCAGATTCTGATTGTCGAATCCAGCCCCCGCGGAGCCGAATCGGCGAGCCGCAAACTGACCCGCAAGGTAAGAGAACGGCTTGAAATGCAGTACCCGGACGCAAAGGTTGTAGTCCGCGATCTGGCAAAGGACAAACTTCCCCACCTGGATCAACCAACCCTGAAAGCAATCTCCACGAAGGACCCCG
>JARLFX010000404.1 GCA_031296355.1 Acidobacteriaceae bacterium | reverse complement strand
TTTGGACATTCGGTTCATGACGAGTGAAATCGTCAAGCGCCCCTTGTGCTTCAACCAGGCGAAGCACCGGAGGCTTGATCTGGCGCGCAGGCTTCCCCTTGAAGTGTTCGTTCCATACATCGGCAAAGCGCTTCATTGCCGCATTCTGGTCATGGACGTACGGAATCAGCGACCCAGTCGGCGGCAGGTAGTCGCTGTTGTAGTCGTAGATCATTTGTGGAGGCAGTTCCCTCGCCCGGTAGTAGTCCTCGCGCTCGGCCGCGGAGCTGAGCCAGCCCTGATTCCCTTTTGGATTGGGAAGCCCATGGGCGCTGGCGTAGCGAAATGCAAAAACAAATGTGCTCGACCCATCCGGAGCTTCCCAGTTGTAGTAGCCCCATGGAAAACGCCCTTGAATTGCATACTTGATCCCAGCCTTCGCCAAAATTTGAGGCATCTGCCTAGTCATGGCGGGTGGATCTGTTTTGAAATAGAGAATCGAGTCGACGCCCGGAAAATTCTTATGCAGCCAGCGCCTGCCCAGATAGAACTGCCGTACTAAATTCTCGGCGCCCACATGCACTTCAACATTCTCGACATACGATGCGCCCCACACAAATTTCTGCGTCCGCATCAATTGCGCCATCTCCTCGCGCCTCTCAGGATGACGATCGAGAAACTCCCTCAGGTATGCAACGCACTCCATCGAATAGCGAAACTCGGGATGCTCGCGAATCAAATCCATCGCAGGCAGAATCAATTCTTTCGACCGAAAATCGGCGGTGATCTTCTGTGTGTCCAGCCAACCAAGATCGTTATGGTTGGTTGGCAAGATGTCGAACGTTCCTCCATCGAAATAGGAATGATATGCGGGGACCTGAAGGTTGCGGCTATCTTTGAATGCATGTGTCTGGTCGACGATTCGAAATTCCATCACCTGGTCTTCAAAGGGCGCTGGAATCCAGATATCGTGGCGCGACACGGAACGTGCGGCAAAGACTCCGAGTGGGGCAGTTGTCAACAGCCTTCCTGCCTGCAGCACCTGGAGAACTCCTCCCTCAACCTGCGCTCCAGGATTGGCAACCTCGATGGTCGCGGATTGAACAGGCTTACCCGCCTGCGCGTCGTACATCGTATATGCGAACACCTCAAACGAGGCAGAGTGCGGTCGCCCAAAGACGCGGATGCTCCCCAAGCCGGTGCCTTGCGAGTTTGGCTCCGACCATGTGTCGTTAATGGTGATGCGAACCGACTTTGTCATTTGCGCCTGGGGAAATACGACAATTTCAAAGTCTTTCGCCTGCCGTAGCTCGGCTCTAACCGTGCCACCTCCTGGCAGAGTACACGTAATGTTTCGTGCCGTCGCCATTGTCCCTTCCCTCATGTCGGGGTCAAGGACGATATCGTAGGGGAGCGGCCTGGGCAGAATCCACAGCTCGCTTACCGTCTGCTCCTCGGCAAAAGCAATCTCCAGCCACGAGCCGGCTGTTTCCTTTTCGGTCTGCCAGCTCGATTGCAGAAATCCCTTCAATACATTGAGCGGCCGATACCCATCATCGTTCGACGAAGCCGTGGCTGTAGCTTTGAGCTTCAGGTCGGCTAGATTCGGATTTGGCTCTGCTCCATTGATCTCGGCCGCATAAAGCCGCATTGGATTCCGCCAAGGGCCAAGGCCAGACTCCAACGCTAAAGAACCCGCCACCATTCCGCTGTAGTTAAGAAAGCTGCGCCGATCCATCGAAACTTCCTTTCGACATGTGATTCTGATTGATTAGTTTAATTTGACCCTACAGTTAATGAGGGTCCGTTCGCCAGCGCTAGTTGCCTGCTCTGGTGAACGGACCCTCGCTCAAATCGAAGTTAAGCTCTCAAAGCTTCCCTTAGAAAGTAAACTTTGCACCAAACTCAAGAGTACGAGCCTGAGCACTCGGTGAGGATGCAGATGAGGTGATGGTTCCAATCGTGGCTTGATTCGAGATGTTCGCGGCCGGATTGGCAAAGTTCGGGTGATTGAAAACGTTAAAGGAATCGGCGCGCAGTTCCAAATTATAGTGCTCCCTCCACGTCGTGGTCTTTTGCAGGTTCATGTCCCAGTTCTGCCATCCGGGTCCACGGAGCATGTCGTATCCCGAGGTGCCATAGGTGGCGTAGGTGGCTGGGCCGCCGACGGTATAGAGGGAGCTGCAGGTGCCGGTTCCCGTAGAGTTATAGCAGGGCGGAGCTGTGAACGCTGCTGGATTGAACCACTGAGTCTTGGTCTTTTTGGTTGGATAGAGCGCCGCGCCGGACACCCTGTTGGCGCGTCCGCTCACCTGTCCTACGGGAGAGCCAGGGGCTGTGTAGGACACCGAGAAAGGCTGTCCGGTCTGGAAGCTAGTAACACCGGAGACCTGCCAGCCACCGATGAGCTTGTTGACGAAATCGCCGGCATTGGCAAACAGCAGCTTGTTGTGGCCCATCGGAAGCATGTAGGCGTAATTCACCTGCAGGACCTGAGGCGTGATACCGGCAAGCGGGCCGTAAGAGTCGCGGGGAGCGATGCCGGAGGGGTTCTCCATGTTTTCCGTGCCGATGACGCGCGTCCACTGGTACTCCGCATTGATCGATACGCCATTGGAGTACCGCTTATGCAGACCGAATTGAAGTTCGTTCAAGAGGCTGTGAAAGAGCGGAGTATTATTGAGGCCGATAGAGGAGAAGGGCTGCACGAGGTTCGTGCTTTGCACCGTAGCGCCCACCAGCGGCGGTTGGGAAAGATTGATGTTGGGAACAATGTTGCCGGAGCCGCCGGTATTGTTCTGCTTCATGTTGTGCTGGCCCACATAACCGAGGCGGATGTCCAAACCCTTCGAGAACTGGTGCTCGATGGCAAGGTTGTATTGGAAAGTGCGGGGAGTGATGAGCTGGTGCTCGGCACTCACACCATAGTTCGCGGCGAAAGCTCCTGTCGCGGCGAAGGGCGCATTCATAGTGATGGAAGGAACATTGCCGGCAGGCTGCGAGAAGGTTGGGGAGGCGGTGAAGGGTGTGCCTCCGAAAGAGTTGTTCATATAGCCCGGCGGCATCATGTTGAAGTAGAGACCCGCAGCTCCGCGCAGCACCGTGTTGGGGAGTACCTGATAGGCAAATCCCAAACGAGGTGCGATGTTATGCGGCTGCCGGCCCACGTAGCTCATGGGATTGCTGTTAATGCCGGCCGATGCCGACGTTGTTATCGGAATTGAACCGTTTGTGAAATTGGGCAGTGCGCCCTTAAGCGAATCGCCGAAAACGACAAGCGACTTCAGAGAGGGAATATAGAGAGCCTGCTGGCCGTAAGGGCTCTGGTTAAACCATTGCAGGTCATAACGGATGCCTGCGTTGACGGTCAACTTGGGCGATACCTTCCAGTCATCCTGTACATAGCCGGAATAGTGGCTGGACAGAACGCGCCCAGCGATGCCGCTCGGCGTTGCGTTTCCCGTGGAGTTAGGATAGCCCATCAGGAAGTCGGCAAAAGCATTCCCCGAATAGCGGCCCGTGAACGAGTAGGTGCCGCGCTGAGGTGCCAATACGCCGACCGACCAATAGTTGTTGTAGAGATACCCAACGCCCGCCTTGATGGTATGTCTCGACATGACTTTGGTTATCGCGCTGTAAAACTGGATATCCTGCTCGAAGCCTTTGGAGCCGCCCTCAGAGACCGATGTGATATTGGTGATGCTGATTGCATTGGGCGCGCCGTTGATCAACTGCGGGCCGAGTCCGGGAATGATGGAAGCCATATCGACGTTCCAGTTCTGCGGAATGCGGAAGATCGGAAGATGGTTGTACGAACCATACGCATCCAACAGCAGTGAGGGTGAAAACGTATGGGTCCAGCCAAGGACGAACAACGTATCGATTTCTCCATCCTGTGCGTTGCCGCCCTGCAGACTGTCGGAGCCGGAGTCCGGAAAGGGACCGTAGGCGGCTCTCAGGAAGGTAAAGCGCAGTTGATCCTTCTCGCTCAACTTGTGGTCCACACGGAGCGAGAAACGCTTGGCGGCGCTGACGTAGTTATCTTGCTCAATGGTGTTTGTACCGCAACCGCTTGTGGTCGGGTGCGGGTAGAACAACTTCAAGAGCTTCAGGTCAACCGTATTCTGCATCGAGGTCGGAATCTGGTTGTTTACAATTGCCGGTCCACCAGGGATTGGGTTGGCGATGGTCACCGGAGAGCTTCCGGCGCATGCCCCACCGGCCAGAAACTCAGAGAAGTCGCCAGTGCGCATCTTCTCGGTTGGCTGCTGGGTCGTGAAGGTGGTGGCCTGATTCAGGCGAAATCCTTCATAGGCGAACAGGAAGAAGGAGCGATCCGCCCCGTTATAGAGATGCGGAATAGTCATGGGGCCAGAGATGTCGCCACCAAATTCGTTGCGCTCATACGCCGGGCGAGGCAGTGACCCCGCAAAGTACTGCTTGGCGCTGGTACCCTTGGAGCGGTTGAATTCGAGAAGTTCACCGTGGTACTGGTTGCCTCCGCTCTTGCTGACGACGATCAACTGGGACTGCTCGCCGAATTCCGCGGGCGCGCCGGACGAAAGCATCTTGAACTGCCCAATCGCGCCGAATGGTGGAATTTCGGGCGCGGCGCGTGCAAGAGCAACCTCTTGGTTCACGACGCCGTCGTATGAGGCGCCCAAACCGCCATAAGCGTTGCGGCCACCAGAGCCGATTGCCGGCGTCATGCCTCTGTCGGCCAACTGGTCCTGTGCGCCCACGGCCTGCACGCCAGGGCTGATTGCAATCAGTCCCATCACGCTGAGGCGGCCATTGAGCGGTGTGTTCTGGATCGACTGGCTCTCGACAACCAAGCCAATCGACGAAGCCTCTGTCTGGATGACCGGTGCTGCCGACGTAACCTCAATAGTCTCCTGCTGCGAACCTATCTGCAATGATGGATTGATCTGCGCCACCTGGTCCATCTGGAGCACAATTTCATTCTGTTGATAGGTCTTGTAGGCGGCCTTGTCGACTTTCACGCTGTAACGGCCAGGGAGAAGGTGCGTGACTTTGTAGCTACCAACATCGGATGTCGTCACAATGAGGACGGAGTTTGTGTCTACATTGCGGATCGTAACCGTCGCGCTGGGAATCGCGGCGCCGCTGGGGTCTGTCACCATTCCCGAGATCGTGCCGGTGGTGCCCTGAGCGATGAGGTTCGACGGCAGCATGAGCGCAATGACGAGCATCAAGCTGGCAAAGAGGGCGGAATGCCCGATGCGTGTCACAGCCTGAAGGAACCTTGGCCTTCTGGGTCTTCTTGGCGTCTCCAAAACAGTTTTCATTCCTTCTCCTTCTTGATTCCCCGGTCTTCTTTGCTAAGTTGCTTGCTGGTAACACAATCGCTTGGGTTTAGGTTCGCGGACCAGCTTCAAATCTGCCGGCAGCTCATCTGCGGTCTAGATCTGGAGGCTGCCGCCTAAATGAACTCACTGGTCTCCTCTTCCCAACCCGATTTTGATGCGATTCGAGGTGTGAACTTTGAGTCGTGAATTTTATTGCATACTGTATACAGTAATGTCAAGAATTATTTTATCCCCTCTCTTATACGCCATGGCTGTGCTATCGTACATCGAAGACAGATAAGTTCCTACGCCATGTTTGGCGAGAGGTGATGGATAAAATGGCCACTTCAGGTCTTTACGAACTGCCAGACACTGCGCCGCTGAAGAGTCACGTAGCGGATCGGATTCGGAATGCTATTCTCGCCGGTACTTTCAAACCAGGAGATCGGCTTAACGAAACCCACATCGCCAGCCAGTTCAAAGTCAGCAGAATTCCCGTGCGAGAGGCGCTCCAGCAACTGCAGGCGCAAGGACTTGTAATGAACTATCCGCGCCGCGGAATGTTCGTGATCACTCTCAGCGAAGAGGATGTGCAGAGGATTAACAGCCTTCGTATCTTGCTGGAGGCAGAGGCTATTAAGCTATGCCGCGCCAATCTCACAGCCACGCAGGAGAGGCGTTTGACCTCCATCGTCGAAGAAATGGAGAACACCACGCTGCGTTCCTATTTCGAAGCCTCGTTGCTCGATCTAAAATTCCATCGCAGCATCTGGGCCTGCAGCGGAAATCCATATCTCGAGAAGGATCTCGATTCTCTGCTAACGGTTTTATTCGCTCATCAAGCGTTGGCCTATACAGCCACTCACGGCGACGCACTCTGGCCGCTGAACCACCATCGCCCGCTGCTCGAGGTCATTCGAGGAACTTCCAGCGTCAGCCCGGAGACCGCAATGGTCAGTCACCTGAGGATTCGGTATACGAATCCAGAGAGATTTTCGAGCCTGGCGCTGTCCCCGACTGTACAATCCGTCTGATTTGCAGATACGGCTAAGTGAAATTTGACACTAGTGTATACAGTATGCAATGCTCCATATGTTCTTGAGTCCGATGGGGGAGCAATGGGGATCTGGAAAGACGACGCTGAGCTGTTTGCGCAGGCCGAACAGGAGTTGTTTACGTGTGTGCTGGGCGATGTCATGGACAAGCTCGGTCTGTTTCATCAATTCCTTCCCCCAAAAATCCGGCCTCTGAATCCGGCTACGGTCATGGTCGGACGCGCTATGCCGGTGCTTGCTGGTGACGTCTTTCAGGAGTCCATTTTCCATTCCGCCAACAATCTGATGGAAAAGCCTTTTGGACTCATGCTTGATGCCCTTGACGATCTGCGCAGCAACGAAATCTACGTCGCTACTGGATCCTCCCCGCGCAATGCAATCTGGGGTGAGATGATGGCGACCCGCGCCACCGTGAAGCGCTGCCGCGGAGCGCTGCTCGATGGCTATTACCGCGACACCAAAGGGCTTATGCGCATGAACTTCCCCACTTTTGGCTTCGGATCCTACGGCCAGGATTCCTCGCCGCGCTACAAAGTCCATGACTTTCGAGTCCCAATTGAAATCGGCAATGTCCCCATCCACCCAGGCGATATCGTTTTTGGCGACATCGACGGGGTCTGCGTAATTCCCGTCGAGGTCGAGCAAGAGGTCTTCAGCCAGGCATTTGAAAAAGCCCGGAAAGAAAAGTCCGTGAAGCAGGACCTTGAAGCCGGTGCTTCAGCCGTATTTACCTTCGCAAAGCACGGGATTATGTGAGGAGCCTTCTGCATGTCCATCGAGAAATTACGATCCACCATTATTCACGAGTTTCTCGAAAAACACGAACTCCAAGGCTGGCTTTCCTGGCGTCCAGATGAACTGGTCCTCCAGTTGGGGCATACACCCTACTGGGGAATGTCGTTTCTCCTCTACCTTCAAAACGGTGAACGTATTTTGTTTGCTCCAGAACTGGAACCCAGGAGCACGATTCCAGCAAATATCGATTTAATCCTCTATCCGTGGGGACGCCTGGGATGCACAAATCCGTTTGACATTCTGTTTGACAAACTGAATTTCGAACTCGATAGACGGCATTTGCCCAGACACTCCGTTGGGATCGCAGGCACTCCTGGCCGCTCGTCCCTGCCCATGCTGTCCGCTGAACTGCCGCCGATCGCTGACCGTGTCTTGCGGAAACTATCCAGCAGCATGGCTACCAGCGATAAGCTCGACGATGCGTTTCTGGCTCTCTATCAAATCAAGACCGATGATGAAATAGTACAAATCCGCACCGCCAACCGGGTTGCCCTCGCCGGGCTCGACGCGTGGCTGGCTTCGCTGGCTCCCGGCGTGACTGAGGCCGAGACAGCAGCCATCGCCGAAGCAGCAATCCACTGTCAAACCGGCAAACCCGGCATCGATTCCGCTCGCGGCTGGGCAATGGTGCAGTCCGGATCGAATACAGCCTTTGCCGGGTCTTTCAATCGATCGTCGGGAAGACGCATCGAGAACGGCGACCTGGTTCTCATTGAACTTGCGACCTGCGTCAACGGGTACTGGAGCGATCTGACCCGAACCGCAACGGTTGGCCCCGTTTCCGCCCAATCCGCGGACCTGCTGGCTGCTGTCAGCATGGCCCAGCAATCTGCCATTCGCTTGCTGCGGCCCGGCGTATCGGCGCGCGAAGTTGATGCTGCGGCGCGAGACGCTCTCAAACGCGCCGGCTTTGCTGACAACTTCACCCACGCAACCGGGCACCACGTCGGCTTTCGCTATCACGATCCAGGTTTTGCACTCTCGCCGGACAGTGATGGGCTTCTGACCCATGGGATGGTAATTACCATAGAGCCCGGCGCATATCTTGCAAATTGCGGCATCGGAGCACGCATAGAAGACAACATTGCCATAACCACAAACGGCGCTGACATCCTCAGCGCAGAAAGTCATGATCTGAAATGATTGAGCTCGACCTGTCGAAAAAGACCATCTTGATCACGGGAGCACTGGGAGCAATCGCCGAGCACATCGTACGTACTCTGACTCTAGCGGGAGCAACACTGATTTTGACCGATATCCGGCCGGAATCAGACGCCTTGTCCACGCTCGATCGCTGGAACATCAGCCCCGCAAAAGCAATCTATCGCCAACTCGATGTCACGGACGGCGCGGCCATCGACTCTCTGGTCAGGGAAATGATGGAGCGCTACCCCAACCTCGATACGGTTCTGGGCCATGCCGGCGGATGCGGCTTACATCCTTTTCTGGAAACGTCGCAAGCCGATTTTGACCGCATCTTTACCTTCAACTATCTTGCTCAAACCTATCTTGCGCGATCGGTCCTCACTCAGTGGCGCCAGCGTTCCGTGGCCGGTCATCTGATCTTTACGTCTTCTTATGTTGCTCAGGTTCCCCATACGCGCATTCCCGCTTATGCCACCGCCAAGGCCGCCCTTGAGTGCTTCGTTAAGTGTCTCGCTCTCGAATAC
>JARLFX010000403.1 GCA_031296355.1 Acidobacteriaceae bacterium | reverse complement strand
CCAAAACCCCAAAACCCCAAAACCCCAAAACCCCAAAACCCCAAAGTTGGCCGGCACAATGCACGTAGCAGATAAGATGCGGGTCAATGTGCCGCATAGACAGATAGATATCGAGGATAGTATCAATGGAAGGGAGAGATAGAGGTGAAGTCACCGATTATTACTTCTTGTGCTCGATGTATTCTGGGTTGGGCCGCAGTATGACGAAATCTTCAAGAACGTTGGTAAGACTGAGATACTCCTCGGTGCCCAGCTCGGCCCTTTCCCCGAA
Organism: Acidobacteriaceae bacterium; assembly: GCA_031296355.1. The sequence continues at coordinate 2,827 of JARLFX010000403.1, read as the reverse complement.
GGCCAGCAGCACCGGCGCAGTGTGCGTCTGGAATCCTACCCCTCCTGGCTCATCGATTCATACCTGTGATAGTCTTGGGCTTGCCCGCCTGGCCGGCAACGTCCACGGCCAGTCCCACTCTCACTGGGACCGGCAGGGGCTCCAGCTTCTCGTTTAGCTATTGGCGGGTTAAGAGGCACACGGGTACCGGCATGCAGATGCGCGGGGCGGCTGCGAGGGCAAGAGAATAGAGGAGATAGTGGTAGTTTGCGAACATGATGTTGGGCAGGTTGGTGCAGGCGAAGACGGCGGTCAGGATTCCTGAGAGTGCCACATTCGACAGCAGGAATTTGTCAGAGTGGATCGGCTGGATGCTGACCAGACCTTTGCCCATCTGCAGGAGGCCTTGGGCTATCCTCACCATGAACATCGTGTCGTTGTCTTGGTGCGAGTACGAGGCTATTTGTCTGAGAACCTCGGCGAGTCGGGAGTTGTTGGTGCCGGCGCTGATAAGGCCGAGGGCAAAGATGGCGGACCGGGCGACCTCCTTGTCGGGGTCGTAAGTGAGTTTGGTGAGCATGTCCATGACTGCGATATCGGGGTTGGATAGCGAGAGCAGGCCGATGGCCAGGGGCACAGTCTTCCTGATGGCCGGCTCGCCATACTGCAAGAGATGGTTCATGGCGCGGAAGGCCATTTCCATGCCGATTTCCTCTCCCAGTGCAATCACCGCCACGCCCAGGACGCTGGCGATCTGGTGCAGCGCGTCCTTTGCCTCAAGATGGTCGGCACAGCCGCGCATCATCTCCTGGACCTTGAGCACGTTTCCGGTTCCAGCGTAGGCACAGAAGGTGAGGGTGGCGGTCATGAATTTGCCCAGCGGCTGCGGGATCAGCTTCACCGCCTCCAGGATGGTATCTATCTTTTCCTGCTGGCCGAGGAAGACCAGGCCCAGAGCAAGGGCGAAGTAGCGGGAGAGCGGGTGGTTTTCCAGAGTGGTTGCCTCTCTGTCGGTGATTCCCTGCATGATTGCGTTGAGCACGTCCACGTTGCAGCTGCCGGAGAAGACGATGCCTAGACTGAGGGCACTCATGGCGGAAAGCTCCATGGAGTAGCTTGTGTCAATCACCAGCGGTGTCAGCGCCTCCAGGATCTCCGGTCTGCACGTTCCAGCATAGGCGAAGGAGAGGCCCATGACGGCGCCCACCTTTTGCACGTCCTTGCCGTGTCTCAGCGGCTCCATCAAGACCTGTAGTGCCGGGTCGAAGTCGCTCTTGATCTTGCAGTTGACCAGGCCCAGAGCCATGTATGCGCCTGCGACAATGTTGTCGTCCATGATGTACAGGTACTTGTCGATGTAGTTCATCCCGTTGTCAGGGTCCCACAGGTAGATGAGTCCAAGGCCGGCGGCGGCGGCAAACCTTCCGCTCTCCTTGTTGTTCGGGAACCAGGTGGCGGCCTGGGTGGTCAGCAGGGCGTCGCTTCCGAAGCCCAGGTTGACTAGAGCGGAGACGTAGGTCTCGCTGAGGTTCTTCTTGGCGGAGTCGATGACGGCGCCCGTGAGCGCAGACTTGACGTTCTCCTCCAGATGGGTTTTCAGCACCTGCTCTACCGTCTTCGGCTCCAGCACCTGCATGTCCTTCGCCAGCAGCATGTACAGTTCGCTCAGCTTCTGGTTGTTAATGATGCTGGCAAGCTCTTCGTTGCGCACCTTGTAGGGGAAGCCTTGGCGGGCGATCATGAAGCCCATCTGCTTCAGGACGTCTGGCTCCTTACATTCCCGCATGATGGTGTCGATGAACTCGGTGCTGTTAAGCTTCAGGGCAACTCGCATGGCCTCGGGGTAGGCCTGCCTGACACGGAAGATCTTGTAGCAGACAGTGAGGCCGGTCTCATACTCCTCGGCATCGGCCGCATACGAGTTGCAGCTTAAGAGATAGAGACAGACACGTTCGTAGTTATGTTCGCTGCACAGCTATCATCGGGAAGGTTATCGCCATAAGGGGAGATACGTCAACGAGCATGGGGAGACGGTCGATCTCGAGGAGCAGATCCACGGCCTCTGGCTCAGCGTTGTGTGTCATGTTGTAGGGAACGATGGCATCGATCAAGAACTGGATGTCCTTCAGCTCGGTGTCCCCGCCCTTCTCGACACGTTTCTTATATTCGCTGGCGATCTCGCCGCCAATAGTGCGGAGGTACTCGTGGCCCCAGGCGACGATGTCCTTGCGGGTGCCCTGCAGCGCAAAGCTCAGTGCCTCGTTTGAGTCGGGCTGTGCCATAGTGATGGCCAGAACCGATATCAGATCCGCGAAAGGCTTCTACCCCAAGTTCCCGCGTCTCAGCTCTTACCTTAATAGAATCGGAGTCGGGAACGTGGGAGTAGGCGAGCTTGATTTTCTCGTAGTTGGCCTTGAGGAACTTGAACGGCTTGGGGATGCCAGTCATGGAGCTGGTGGAGGAAAGGACCTCGGTCTTGAGCCCCTCGATGGCGGCCTGGACCAGCCCTGTCACAGGGTCTGACAGCCGCTCGACGTACAGGTCCAGCTTGTTCTTCAGCTCCAGGTCTTCCTCCGACTGCCACTGTTAGGTTCGTTATTACCAATTCGGTGTCGACGAAAGCGAACTCGTCCTTCCCCTTCTTGTCCTCCTTCTTGCCGGTCTTCTTGACCTCTTTCTTCTCAGGCTGCTTGGATTTCTTATCTTCCATTGTGGTGCGGATATATCCAATTATATTAGCACGATATATATGAGAGATCGCGACTTGTTATTAACTTCATCATGTGCATTCTCACTGCTACCAACCTCCGGGGTTTTGGGGTTTTGGGGTTTTGGGGTTTTGGGGTTT
>JARLFX010000402.1 GCA_031296355.1 Acidobacteriaceae bacterium | reverse complement strand
CCAAAACCCCAAAACCCCAAAACCCCAAAACCCCAAAACCCCTAGGGTCGAATACGCAGCGATAATGGCAGCGTGCGTAAACTCACAATGAATTTAGTATGCTATCAGTGACAATAAGAAGAGGTCAGGAAGTAAAAGAAAAACAAAGCGCTATAATACCTAATATAATTTCAAAGAGCCACAGCGAAATGGACGACAAGAACAAACTTGCGGAAGAGTACAAGGCTAAGGGCAACGAGGCGTTCAAGGCCAATAACTACGCTCAGGCTAAGGAGCTGTACACCAAGGCCATCGGTATTTCTCCCTCTTCGCATCCTCTTCCGGCTAGAACTCTGTCCCAACGATCACACCTATTATGGCAACCGATCAGCCTGCAATGTTGCCATGGAATGGTAGACCTCTTAATCGTCCTAACAAAATGGCTAATAGTTACGAGGAGTGCATTCGAGACTGTGAGTCGGCCCTGTCGTTGAATGGAAAATTCTCGAAGGGCTACAGTCGTCTGGCAAAGTCCTACATGGCGCTGGGCAACTACGACCGCGCCCTCGAGGCGTACGACAAGGCCACGCAAGTGGCACCCACCGACACCGACCTTCTTCGTGACTCGAAGGTCTGCAAGATCGTAAGTCGGTCTACGACCTCCGTTTGCTAGTTGAAAGACCAAGAGACGGCCTGCAAGGAGACAATCAAGAACAAGGACTTCGCGGGTGCCTCGAATCATCTCCAGGTTCTTCTCAAGTACTCGCCGAAGGCCAAGCAGCTGCGGATTGACAACGTCCGGATCATGATCGAGCTAGCGCAATACGACGAGGCACACTCGGAGCTGATGCAGCTGCAAGGTATCTGCTCCCTCACCGACCTCCTCTACCTCAAGGCCTATCTCACTCACGCTCAGGGCAACTCGTATTCCGGCACATATTCACTCCTCCTGATAGTGATGTGGCTATAAGACTGCTACAACAGGTGCTCCAGCAGGACCCCGACCACAAGGAGAGTCAGAGACTGATCAAGTCAATCAAGAAACTCAACGCCCTCAAGGAAGAAGGTACCCGCGTTCCCAGCCGACCGTGTAGCCAATGCCCAGTTCAAGGCCCACAACTACGACGAGGCGATAAAGAAGTACACAGAGTGCCTGACCGCGGAGGAGACCAACAAGGGCTTCCTCGCCATCATATACACGAACCGGGCGACCGCTTACTCGAAGCTGGAGAAGTACGAACAGGCGCTGCAGGACCTCAACAAGGCCATCGAGTGCAACGAGAAGTACCCGCAGGCCTACCACAAGCGCGCGGATGCCAACCTCAAGCTCCGCAACTTCGATGACGCGATCCGCGACCTCCAGCGTGCCCAAGAACTCGACCCTGAGAAGTTCGATCTCGCCGACGAAATCCGCCAGGCCAAGATCGCCGCCAAGCGTGCAAAGAAGAAGGACTATTACGCCATTCTGGGGGTGCCGCAGACCGCCACCGAGCCGGAGATCAAGAAGGCTTATAGGAAGCTGGCGCTGAAGTGGCACCCGGACCACGCGCACGACCCCGAGGCCAAGGTGCAGTTCGCAGTGTGATCGTCCGTAGGAAAAAGCCGAGAAGATGTTCAAAGACATCGCCGAGGCTTATCAGGTGCTCAACGACAAGGAGAAGCGTCGCCGCTACGACATGGGACAGGACGTCGACGGGCAGGACATGGGCGACTTCAGCGGGGCGGGCCTGAACCCATTCGACATCTTCCGCAGCTTCTTTGCTGGAGGCGGCATGGGCGGAATGCCGGAGGACGATAGCACGTCGGACAACGGTGGGTACAGCTCGTTCGGACAGAACGCGGGGCCTGGCCAGTTCAGCTTCGGCGGGCTCCCCGGCTTCTCGAGTTTTGGCGGCGCCCACGGCGGACAGGGCAGGCCAGGCGGCCCCCGGTACGTCTTTAAGTTTGGATAACTGCGAGATCATATCACTATTCAATTTGTTATCGTTGCTCCCTCCCCATAGTAGACCGCTTATGCGCACTGTGTTCGCCACGTGCATGGGGTTTTGGGGTTTTGGGGTTTTGGGGTTTTGGGGTTTTGG
>JARLFX010000401.1 GCA_031296355.1 Acidobacteriaceae bacterium | reverse complement strand
TGGCGAGTGAGAAGGTGGCGATGGTCATGCCGCCTGCGGTGGCGCGGATCTCAGGATCCTTGCCGACGTTGCCGAGAAGAAGAACTTTGTTGACACCTTTTGCCATTGCGCTTGTCTCCGTAGATGTGACGTAGGGGGAAGAATAGCAGAGGCGCGGTGGAAAACAGGGAACAGGAATTAGGGAACAGGGAACAGATTTTCCCTGGGGTACCCCCTCCCCCGGTGAAATGCTAAATATCTTGTTTGCAGGTACTTAGGCAATGAGGCTATGGCTAAATATTTGGAAACAGGATATTTACGGGTAAATATTTCATTCGCAATGGGTTAGAGGTATGGCCCGGTACGTATGGAATTTACTTGCTGTATTAATTGTAGCGATTTTGGATGGAAAGTACGCCAAACTTTCCAGAGAAAGTTTGGTTTTGCGTGTTTTTTTATGGACGGTTTATGGGTGGGTCATGGATGACGCACGGTAGTTGCATGGATGATGCTTGGGGGCTCTATGGGGTCCGTGGGGCGGAAGGTTTTGGGCGGTGCGTGGTTGGGGGCTTGCGCTGCAAGAGCAAACGTCGCAGCATGGTCCTCGCTTCATCGCGATCATTTTCGCCTACCTCCCAGAGCTTGCCAGCAAATAGGGTATGAAGATGCTCGATTGCCTTTGGTTTGTTGTCGCGCTCATAAAGCCAGATTTTTGCAAGTCGAAGGTGGGAGGATCTGTCACCTCCTTTGACTGCACGCTCAAACCATCGGTATGCCTCATCCACTTTTTTGTCGCGGAGATAATCGATGGCTAAGTTATGGGCCGCGGTAGTATTGCCGCGCTTGTAGGCCTGCTTGTACCAGTAAATAGCCTGTGTTGGGTCAGCGGAGACACCTCTGCGTCCGTACGACATGTAGTCGGCAAGACGGCACTGGCAGGTGGCATTGCCCGCTTTTGCTCCCCTTAGGAGTAAGGCAAATGCCTTGGCATATTGCCGGCGTTCATCGAGAAGGTCTGCTTCGCTGTATATGAGATCGCCGGGGGATAATGCTTTTTGCTCTTTGATGATGCGCTCGGTATCCAGACGCGCTTGATCGGTGAGTTGAGGTTTGGCCGCAACGGCACGCTTCAGATAGCGCAGACCGGATTTACGATCTCCGCCATAACGGAGGTGGATTTTTGCGATCTCAATCAGGCCGTCTTTATCGCCAGCTTCGACGGCGCGCTCGAACCACGTCAAGGCCTGCGTCCAGCGTCTTCCGTCACGGAAGAACATGCCCAGATTGAACGCAGCAGCCCAAGAGCCTTGGCGATAAGCACGCTTCCACCAGAGAAGAGCTTCGTCTGGATTTGCCTTACCGAGCATGCCGTATGCGAGATCGTAGCCGACGGAGACCTGCGCTTCTTCATCGCCCAGCTTGGCGGCAGCTAGACGCAACTTGAATCCTCTGCGGCAAGACCCTGCGTCAGCGGTCTTGATGCCAAGCAGGCGGAGACGCGCAGCTTTGGCTTTGGATGTGTCTGTGTTTTTCACAGGCCCAGTATATGTCTACTGCGCTTCTGTAGTTCATTCGTTGAGGAAAGATTGCCCTCAGGGGCTGAAGCCCTTTTCTGTGCTGAGGCTTTACGGCACGGCTGAAGCCGTGCCCTTAACGAAAGCAGAGACAACGGCCTTCGTGGGGTTGGATATTGTGCAGCGATAAAAGCGGCTACTGGGGTCCTTCGCTGCGCTCAGGATGACGACGGTAAAACAAACAACAGCAAGAACGGTCGCAGCTTCCACCCCAGCGAACAAAGTGCGTTCGCCGGGGACCCCGGTTTGCGCGACGATGGCCCACTCATCCCGCGATGAAACCGCGTGATGAATGGGGCACCCGATTTGGTGGTGGGTTTGGATGTATGGGGAACTGCCGACATCCTGCGAACCCAGGTCTCAAAAACGAGACCTGGGGCACCCACTTCTGAGGCGCGATGAGCAAGAAGCAGGTCCCTCGGCTTCGCTCGGGATGACAAACAAAAGCAAAGACGAGAAGCAGATTCCGCGCGCTACGCTTCGGAATGACAAATAAAAGCGAGAAGCAGATTCTTCGCTGCGCTCAGAATGACAAGTCAAAATTCGATTTTTTGACCTTGGACTACTTGCAAGGATGAGCGAGAAGCAGATTCTTCGCTGCGCTCAGAATGACAAACTCAAAAAGCGGAATGACAAACCCAAAGCAGAATGACAATCAGAAGGGAGGGTAAGAACTATTCAACGTGGCGGTGGCCGAACCATTTGGCGAAGCCGAGGGCGAGGAGCAATGTGCCGAAGGGGAGGCAGCCGAGGGCGATCATCAGGAAGAGCCAGCCGAGGTTGGTGTGGGGGCCCTGGGGGCCGATGCCGCCTAGAACGGTGGCGGTGAGAAGCGCAGAGAGAATGCCTGCCGCGAGGATGGCTCCGCCGGAACGAAGCAGGGTGAGAGTGTCTGGCGGGATGGGCTTCACGGTGCGGGGTGAGATGACCATGTCAGCGGCAGGCCGCCTGCATGAGATAGACGATCACGCCGGTGACGGAGACATAGAGCCAGATGGGGAAGGTCCACTTGGCGATCTTGCGGTGCGCGGGGAAACGGCCAGTGAGTGCGAAGAAGAAGGTGATCAGGATGAGGGGCAGAGCGAAGATCGAGAGCACGATGTGCGAGGCGAGGATGGGCCAGTAGACGGGCCACCAGGGATTGAGGCGGTCGAATTTGGTTTCGCCGTGCAGGGTGAAGTTGGTGAGGTAGGAGACGAGAAAGATGGACGAGAAGAAGAAGGCTGTGAACATGGACGCGCGATGCTGGCGGATGGCGTCGCGCGTGATGTAGAAGAGGCCGAAGAGAAGGGCGACGGCGGCGAAGGCGTTGAGCACGGCGTTGACGGCGGGCAGGAAGTGGAGTTGGGTGCCGGAGACATCGAGCGGCGCGTGGAAGTAGACGAGCCAGCAGATGAGCGCGCTGGCGGCGGCGCTGACGAGGATGATGGCGGCGATGATGGCGGGCGGCGTGCGCAGGGGTTCGGCGGGGCCGGAGATGCGAGAGGGCTTGGTCATGGGAAAAGAATCATCCTTCCTTTTGCATCGGCCATCATGGCTGCGAGCAGAAGCGGCAGGTAGATGACGCTGGCCTTGAGCAGGGTGCGCGCGATGGCGAGCGACTCTGCCGGGGGGACGGTGGTAATGCGGGCGAAGCGAATGGTGTAGAAGAGATAGCCGCCGCTGAGCAGGACGGCGACCACTGCATAGGGCCATCCGGTCATGTGCAGGTACCAGGGCGTGAGGCTGACGGGAATCATGAGCACGGCGTAGGCCAGGGCTTCAAATACGGTGGAGCGTCCGTCGGGCTCGGTGACGGGGAGGACCTTGATGCCGGCGCGAGCGTATTCTTCGCGGTGCATCCAGCCGATGGCCATGAAGTGAGGGAACTGCCAGACGAAGAGGATGCCGAAGAGTGCGACGGCGGGCCACTCGATGATTCCGCGGGCGGCGGTCCAGCCGAGGAGGGGCGGCATGGCTCCGGGGAAGGCGCCGAAGAAGGTGGCGAGCGTGGTGATGCGTTTGAGCGGAGTGTAGATGGCGACGTAGAAGATGGCGGTGAGCAGAGTGAGCAGGCCGGTGATGACGTTCATCTGCGCGAGCCAGAGGGAGCCGAGAAAGATGGTGGCGAAGCCCATGAAGAGGCCGTGGGCGAGGCTGAAACGGCCGGCGGCGAGTGGACGGTTCATGGTGCGGTGCATGAGCTTGTCAATGCGGCGTTCGAGGACCTGGTTGAGCGCGCTGGCTCCGCAGGAGACGATGGCGATGCCGCTGAGGGCGTGGAGCAGGCCGGGGTTGAAGCTGCTGATGCCGGATTTGAGCGAGGCGAGATAGAAGCCGGCGCCGCCGGTGATGACGATCATGGTGGTGACACGGAGCTTGAAGAGTTCAGCGTAATCGGCGATGAGAGAGGGGCGCGCGGCGGTATCGGCGGCGGTGGCCGGTGCGGCGATTGGGCTATCGAGCTGGGTACGAAGCACGGGCATGTGAAAGGAGTGAGCACACCGAACGGCTCGCAGGGCTTAAGGATAACAGTCCGGGAGAGGCAGCGGAAAGGCAGGGGCGGCTTTGGCGAAAAGGGGCTTTGGGAGGAGACAGGGCAGTGTTATGGGTGCGATAACATCAAACAGCAGTAAAAACTCTGCACTATGCCGCGCCAGCGAGGGATAAGAGGCGGCGAGATGCCGATGGGCCCAGCAGCTTACTTCTCCGATTGAGGTCTCCCATGTCCACCTCCAACACTGTACGGCCATCGCGCGTCTTTATGAATGCGGTGGTGAAGTCGAGCGACTCCTTTTACGCGAGTCTGCTGGATAGCCTGTATGACGGCGTCTACTTTGTGGATGAGGAGCGCAGGATCACCTACTGGAACCTGGGCGCGGAGTTTATGACGGGGTATACCGCCGAAGAGATGCTGGGGCGGTTCTGCTATGACAATCTGCTGATGCATGTGACGGAGGCGGGGTGCGCGTTGTGCGCGGACGGCTGCCCGCTGCACCAGACGCTGGCGGACGGCGCGAGGCGCGAGGCGAATGTATTTCTGCGGCACAAGAAGGGGCATCGGGTGCCGGTGTGTGTGCGTGTGTCTCCGATTGAAAATGAGGAAGGCGTGGTGATTGGCGCGGTGGAGGTGTTCAGCGACATCAGCGCGATGAAGACGCTGGAGCGGAAGACGGGAGAGCTGGAGAACCTGGCGTATTGCGATGCGCTGACCGGAGTGGCGAACCGGCGCTACCTGGAACGCAAAGTGATCCAGGCGATCCAGGAGGTGGAGGAGTTCGACCGGGTGTATGGCATTGTGCTGGTGGATGTGGACGAGTTCAAGAAGGTGAATGACCAGTATGGCCACGCGGTGGGAGACCAGGCGCTGAAGACCATCAGCGAAATGCTGGTGCGCGCGGTGCGGCCCGGCGATATTGTGGGGCGATGGGGTGGCGACGAGTTTCTGCTGGTGGCGCGCGATGTGACGGAAGAGTCACTGAAGATGGTGGCGAACCGCTGCCAGATGCTGATCGCAGAGTCGATGATGCCAGTGAAGGACGAGATGCTGCGGGTGACGGCATCGCTGGGTGCAACGCTGCTGCAGAAGCATGAGAGCTGCGAGCAGGCGGTGAGCCGCGCGGACACGCTGATGTATGCCAGCAAGAACGATGGGCGGAACCGGGTTCACACCGGTTAGAGCTGGGGCTGGAGTTCGGCGAGCAGGGATTGCACGCGGTGGCGGATGTCGTCGCGGATGATACGGACCTCTTCCATGGGCTGGCCCCTGGGGTCGCGGAGAGGCCAGTCGTCGCGGCGGAGGCCGGGGACGTAGGGGCATTTGTCTCCGCAGCCCATGGTGATGAGGAGCTGCGCGTCGCGGGCGATGTCTTCGGTGAGCTTCTGCGGCTGGGCGAGGCTGAGGTCGATGCCGATTTCGTGCATGGCGGCGAGGACTTCAGGATGTACGCGGGGGCCGGGATCGGTGCCGGCGGAGATGGCGTGGGCCTGCTGTGGGCTGGCGAGCTGATTGAAGAAGGCGGCGGCCATCTGCGAGCGGCCGGCGTTGTGCACGCAGGCGAAGATCACTTTGTACAATTTGCTGCTCCTTGTTTACTGCTTTCCGATGCTGTCGATTTCTTGTTGCAGGGAGAAGGTGTCGAGAGTGGCCAGAGGAAGGGCGAGGAAGAGGCTGATGCGACGGTCGAGGGCAGCACAGGCATCTCTGAAAGCGCGCTCGATCACTTCCGGCGATCCCTGGACGGCGGCAGGGTCGGGGATGCCCCAGTGGGCGGTCATGGGTTGCCCGGGCCAGAGGGGGCAGACTTCGTTGGCCGCGTTGTCGCAGACGGTGAATACGAAGTGAAGCGGGGGAGCGTCTGGGGTGGAAAATTCATCCCATGACTTGCTGCGGAGGTTTGTGGTGCTGAGGTGGGCGCTCTCCAACTGGCGAATTGCTTCTGGCCGTACGGTTCCTGATGGATGGCTGCCAGCGCTATAGGCCGTGAAGGTGGGAGCGCCCTTCCGGTTCATGAGGGCTTCGGCCATGATCGACCGGGCTGAGTTTCCGGTACACAGAAACAATACGTTGTAATGCGTCATGTCGAGATTTCCTGGATGAATTGGCGTTCGGGCGGTGGAAAACATATTCGCCAATGCAACTATATCTCTTGCGAACATATGCGTCAATGCGTATAAGTAAAACATGACAGCGAATACGTGCGCTCCGGCGCAGCGCAAACACCTATCGTTTCTGGACCGCTTTTTAACGCTGTGGATCTTTCTGGCGATGGCGCTGGGCGTGGGCATTGGGCACTTTGTGCCGGGATCGGCTGCGTTCGTCAACCGTTTCCAGAGCGGGACGACGAATATTCCGATCGCCATCGGGCTGATCATCATGATGTTTCCGCCGCTGGCGAAGGTGCGGTACGAGAAGCTGGGCGAGGTCTTCCGCAATAAGCGGGTGCTGGGCTTGTCGCTGGTGCAGAACTGGGTGATCGGGCCGGCGCTGATGTTTCTGCTGGCGATTGCGTTTCTGCGCGGCGAGCCGGCGTACATGCGCGGGCTGATCCTGATCGGCATTGCGCGGTGCATTGCGATGGTGCTGGTGTGGAACGAACTGGCGGAGGGCGACACGGATTATGTGGCCGGGCTGGTGGCCATCAATAGCGTCTTCCAGGTGCTGTTTTACAGCGTGTATGCGTGGGCGTTCATTACCGTGCTGCCGAAGTGGTTTGGGCTGCAGGGGAGCGTGGTGGATGTTGGCATCGGGCAGATCGCGAAGAGCGTGGCGATCTACCTGGGGATTCCGTTTGCGGCGGGATTTGTGACGCGGTATGTGCTGGTGCGGGCGAAGGGCGAGGCGTGGTACCGGACGGAGTTCATCCGGCGGATCAGCCCGCTGACGCTGGTGGCGCTGCTGTTTACGATCCTGGTGATGTTCTCGCTCAAGGGCGATTTGATTGTGCGGCTGCCGCTGGATGTGGTGCGGATCGCGGTGCCGCTGGTGATCTATTTTCTGGTGATGTTCCTGGTGAGCTTCTGGATGGGGAAGCGGCTGGGGGCGAATTATGCGCAGTCGGCTACGCTGTCATTCACAGCGGCGGGGAATAATTTTGAGCTGGCAATCGCGGTGGCAGTGGCGGTGTTCGGGATTAATTCGGGCGAGGCGTTCGTGGGCGTGGTGGGACCGCTGATCGAGGTGCCGGCGCTGATCGGGCTGGTGAATGTGGCGTTCTGGATACGGGGACGGTGGTTTGCAGGAGAAGTGCGCTCTGTGTAGCGAGCAGGGATGTGGTGAATATTTTTCGTAGGGCAGAGATGTCTGGGTTTACTCTCGTTAATCATGCGCAAACAGCTGGTTGTGATTGCTCTTCTGCTGTTCAGCTCAGCCGTGGCACGCGCCGCAGCGGGAACGTGGCTGGAAGTACGTGGGCCACACTTTGTAGTGGCAACCGACGGAAATGAAAAGCAGGCACGGCGCACCGCGGTGCAGTTCGAGCAGATGCGGTCAGTGTTTCAGAAGCTGTTTCCGGGCGCAGTATCGAATATCGATCCGCCGATTTATGTTGTCGCAGTGAAAGACCACAAGGGGTTTCAGGCACTTGGGCCATCTGCGTACCAGGGCAGGAATTCTCTTCAGCTCGCCGGGCTATTCATGACCAGCAATGATAAGAATCTGATCCTGCTGCGATTGGATGCGGAGGGTGAGCATCCGTTTTCGGTGGTGTATCACGAGTACACGCACTACCTGCTGCGCAAATCAACGGCGATGCCGTTGTGGATGAACGAGGGGCTGGCGGAGTTTTACGAGAACACGGATATTGAAGACAAGGATGTAGCGCTGGGGCAGCCAAGCGCTAACGACATCCTGTACCTGCGGCAGAACCAGTTGATTCCGCTGGAGACACTTTTTCGTGTCGACTATAACTCTCCGTACTATCACGAGGAGCAAAAGGGGTCAGTCTTCTACGCAGAATCGTGGGCATTGGCGCACTACCTGATGATCACCGACAACATGCACAAGACGCATATGCTGCAGCAGTATGGGCAGCTTGTGGGCCAGGGCGAAGATCCAGTGAGTGCGGCGCAGCATGCATTCGGCGACCTGCACAAGCTGAATATGGCGCTGTATACGTATGTGCAGTCGGGCGACTATCGCTATTTCAGGATTCCCTCGGCGTTCGTGGCCGACCCCGCATCTTTTACGGTACGTACGTTGCCGGATGCCGAGGTGGGTGCAGCACGTGCCGAGGTGCTGATCCATACGGGACGCCAGCAGGACTCCGAGGCGATATTGACCGCCGCACTGCAGGCGGACCCGAACAGCGCCCGGGCACATGAAGTGATGGGCTACCTGAAGTACAGCCAGGGAAATATCACGGACGCGAGGAAGTTGTTCGCAGAGGCGGTGCAGCTCAAGTCTGACAGCTACCTGGCGTACTACTACGACGCGGTGATGACGCTGCAGGAGGGGATCGACGGCAAGGATGATGAGGTGGAATCGTGCCTGCGGAATGTGATCAAGATGAATCGCGCATACGCTCCGGCGTACGACGCACTGGGGATGTTCTTTGCAGTGCGAAGCAAGAACCATGACGAGGCCCATACGCTGATTACGCAAGCCGTTCAGCTTGAGCCGAGCAATCTCCATTACCGCATGGATGGCGCGAATGAGATGGCGGAGGCAGGTAACTACGCGAATGCCATTCGGGTACTGCACACAGCAGCGCAGGTTGCAAAAACTCCGCAGGAGAGCCAGATGGTGAAGGACCGCATCCATGAGATTGAGCGGAGGCAGACCGAGGTGAGCAGCGCGCCGGCTGCAGCCGATGACCGGACCGGGGTGACGATGACCATGATGGTCGGCGGACGGCCCGTGAGCGGAGATGCACAGCCGGGTGGATCGGATAAGGCGTTTGAGCCGAAGTATCCACTGGATGCAGCGAGTGGACCGCACCACACGGCGGTGGGAACGATCCGCGGGGTGGAGTGTTCTTATCCTGCGATCCTGGCGTTTTCACTGGAGCAGAAGGGGAAGACGCTGGCGTTGTATAGCGCCAACTACTACAAGACAACGTACACGACGGTTGGATTCGTGATGAGTGACGAGATGAATCCGTGCAAGGCGCTGGAAGGCATGCAGGCAAGTGTGGAGTATGCGGATGTGACTGGAAAGACGGCACCGGGGCAGGTGGTTTCGATTGAGCTGAGGAAGTAAGGCGGGGCGTCGATCAGGATGGTGCGTGTGGCGTGGAGAGATTTGCGCGCGTCGCGCGACCCTCGCTTGCGCGAGGCTATCCCACCTTAGCGACGATAAAACTGTCGCGAAGATGGGGCACCCAGATTCGTGGCGGTATGAGTTTCCTGTTAATCCCAGGGGTGGACGACCATGTATTCGTCCATGAGGACGGCGACTAAGGCGGCGGTGGGGACGGCGACGAGGGCGCCGACTACTCCGGCTAATGTGCTGCCGCAGAGCAGGGCGATGAGGACGGCGAGGCCCATCAGATTGACGCTGGAACGCATGATGCGCGGGGTGAGGTAGGCGTTCTCCAACTGGAAGTAGAGGGCGTAGAAGATGAAGACGCCGGTCATCTTGGTCCAGGAATCGAGCGCGGCAACCATGCCCGCAAGCAGAACGCCGACGATGGCGCCCGCCACCGGAATGATGTTGAGCAAGCCCATGATGACGCCGAGCAGGATGCCGTAACGGACATGCAGGATGCCGAAGACAGCGATGCTGCTGGAGCCGAGGATGAGCATGAGCATGCCCTGGCCGAGGAGCCAGCGGCTCATGCGGAGCTTGGCGGCGAGGAGCGTCTTGTTGAGGCGGCGGCGGGTGGGCGCGGCGAAGAGCGAGAGGAACCAGTGGTAGGCGTGTTCGCCTTCGAGCATGAAATAGACCGTCAGGATGATGGCGGTGAGGATGTCAAAGACGCGTGAGGCCCAGCCGGGCAGGGAGGTGAGCAGGTAGCTGGCCGAGGCGCCGGCGCCGGCTTCGAGCCTGGCGGTGAGGTCGGGCAGGCCGATGTGGCGGGCGAGCGGGGAGGCCTGAAATTTGTCCATCAGGATTGGGCCGCGGGCGGGGAGGCTATCTGCGAAGTCGCGCAGATCATGCAGTACGGGTGGCAGGGCAAAGGTAAAGAAGGCTGTGAGGGCCGAGACTCCGGTGATCATGAGGAAGGCGATGACGATGGCGCGCGATGGATGCCAGCGGCCGATCCGGAAGCACATGATCCAATTCAAGACCGGAGTGAGCACGACAGCGAAGAGCGCGCTGACGTAGACGAGCTCAAGCACGGTGCGGAGACGCCAGCCGAGGTAGATGGCGAGCAGGACACCGACGCCAAAGAGGATGCCTCTCTTGATGGAGTCTTGCACGGTTTCGGGTTCTGGGTTCTCGAGGTCCAGGGTGAGGCTCCTTGGTGGTGCTAAGTGCTTTGATGCGAAAGCGTAATGGCGTGGGGTCTGGAAATGCAAGTATGGGGTGTATTTTATGCGAACCGGGCTTGGGCCCAGAGATTCAATTGCAACGACGAAGGGCGAATACCTCAGGGGCTAAAGCCCCTTTATTCGTTGCGCAGAATGTGCGGGCTGAAGCCCGCACCTACCTTAGGAGCAAAAGCAAAAGCAAAGGCAAGAGCAAAGGCAAAGGCAGAAGCAAAAGCAAAGGCAAAGGCAAAAGCAGAAGCAAAAGCAAAAGCAAAGGCAAAGGCAAAGGCAAAGGCAAGAGCAAGAGCAAGAGCAGAAGCAGAAGCAAAAGCAAAGGCAAAAGCAAAGGCAAAAGCAAAGGCAAAGGCAAAAGAAAAGGCAAAGGCAAAAGCAAAGTCAAAGGCAAAGGCAAAAGCAAAGGCAAAGGCAAAAGCAAAGGCAAAGGCAAAGGCAGAAGCAGATTCTTCGCTGCCCTCACAATGACAGACTCGGTCTACATCTGAAGATGGTAGTTATGGGAAATAAGAAAGATATAGGAGGTCGACT
>JARLFX010000400.1 GCA_031296355.1 Acidobacteriaceae bacterium | reverse complement strand
TTTATATCTGCACATTGCGCTTGCGCTTTTCTCTTCGCTGGCAGAAGATTAGGCAACTCTTCCCCGCATCTCTGCCTGGTTGTGTGCCGCGTTGATCGGTTGGATGGGCCTGACTCAAAGAGTATCTTTCACACGGCACCGTGCCTTGCAACGGTGGGCGCTCGCGCTGCTGTTGCTTGCCGTGCCGGCTGTGCAGGGGCAGCAAGTACCCCAGAATCGCGCGCAGGCGTTTCTGGCAGGGCGGCAATCTGCCGGCACAGCCACCGCACAAAACATGATGGATGCACGCACGCTGGCGCAACAATCGCCACGGCTGACTCCGTTGGGCGGGCTCAGCACCACGTGGCAGCCGGTTGGGCCGGTGCAGGTCGCCAGCATTGCGTATGGCAAGATCACTGGCCGCGTTACCGGCATTGCAATCGATCCGGCAGACGCCAGCGGCAACACTATCTATATTGCAACCACCGGCGGCGGCGCGTGGAAGAGCGTGAATGCAGCGGGACCAGCAGCCAGCGTCGTCTTTACTCCGCTGACGGACACGTTGCCGGTCTTCAATGGCACAGCAGCTACCGCATCGCTCAGCATCGGCGCTATCAGCGTGCAGCCGGGAGGCAGTGGCGTAGTGCTGGCGGGCACGGGCGATCCGAATGATGCGCTGGACTCCTACTACGGCACGGGCTTGTTGCGTTCCGCGGATGGCGGGCTGACGTGGGCGCTGATTGCCGGTTCGCATGATGGCGTCACAGGAAATCATTCGTTCGTGGGCGAAGGCTTCGCGGGTTTTGCGTGGAGCACAACGACGCCGGGGCTGGTGGTGGCCGCGGTATCGCAGGCGGCGGACGCGGCTATCGTAAACGCCACCACGAACGGCGCGAGCGTACACGGACTTTTCTACTCCACCGATAGCGGTGTGACGTGGCAGATTGCAACCCTGAGCGATGGCAGCCAGGTGGTGCAGTCGCCGCTGACGAGCTATTCCGGGTGGGAAGGCAATGCGGCGACAGCGGTGGTGTGGAATCCGATGCGCCAGCGGTTTTATGCGGCGGTGCGCGGGCACGGATACTACCAGTCCGCCGACGGAGTGAACTGGACGCGGCTGGCGAACCAGCCGGGGACGGGGCTGACCACGGTAAACTGCCCAGCCAATTCGGGGATTCCCGGCAGCGCGGCGTGCCCCATCTTTCACGGCGCGCTTGCGGTGAATGCTGTAACCGGCGATACCTTTGCGCTGACGGTGGATACCAACAATCTTGACCAGGGCGTGTGGCAGGATGCGTGCGCGCTGAACGGCAGCAGTTGCGCGAACGGGATTGGATTTGGCACGCACCTGGCATCGGCTGCGCTTGAGACATCCACATCGAATACGGCGATTGCGCAGGGTGGCTATAACCTGGCACTGGCGGCTGTGCCCAGTGGCGCGGATACGCTGCTCTATGCAGGCACGCAGGATATCTTCCGGTGTTCGCTGGCCGCGGGTTGCGTGTGGCGCAACACTACGAATACGGGCAATGGGTGCGGCACGCCGGCGAGCGTCGCACCGGCGCAACATGCTATTGCGGCACTGGCAACTTCCGCACAGCCGCTGGTCTACTTCGGTAACGATGCGGGGCTGTGGCGTTCTACCGACGGCGTGAATCAGCAGGGCGCTGCATGCAATGCGACCGATGCCAGCCACTTTCAGAATCTGAATGGCGCGCTTGGCTCGCTGGCAGAGGTTCTTCACTTTTCGCAATCGACGGTGGATGGCAATACGTTGATTGCAGGGCTCGGTGCGCTGGGCACGGCTGGCACTACCGCTGCATCTACGCAGAGCGCATGGCCGCAGCTCTTTGCAGGTGCGAGCGGATACAACGCGATTGACCCGGGCAATCCGCTGAACTGGTACATCAGTACGGGCACAGGCGTGCGCATCAATCTGTGTGCGCTGGGCGGCGCGTGTGTGGCTATGGATTTTGCGGCGCAGCCCGCGATCAGCGCAGCGCAGACCGCAGGCGATGCCGCGTTGCTGGATGCTCCGTTTCTGCTGGATCCGGCGATGTCGTCAAATTTGATTCTGGGAACATGCCGTGTATGGCGCGGGCCGGGCAGCGGCGGCGCGCTCTGGTCCACAGCGAACCTGCTCTCTGGATTTCTGGACGGACTGCCGGAGCCGCAGTGCATCGCCGCGAATGGGATGGTGCGTTCACTGGCGGCGGGCGGCGCGGTAAATGGCGGCAGCAGCGCGCAACATGCGGGGTCAGACGTGCTGTACGCGGGCTTTGCGGGATTGCTGAGTGGCGGCGGTACGAACGGGGGCCATCTCTTCGCGACCACGGCGGCAAATACGGCGACCAGCGCGACGACGTGGACAGATCTCTGGAACTCGCCAGTGACCAATGACCCGGCAAATAATCGAAGCGCCAACAACGCGCAATTCAATCCCGGGAAGTTTGATATCTCCAGCATCGCGGTGGACGCGCACGATGCGACGGGTGCGACGGTGTATGCCACGGTGATGGGCTTCAGCGGCAACGGTGTGAGTGAGCCGCATGTCTATCGCTCGACCGATGGCGGAGCGCACTGGGCCAATATCAGCAGCAATCTGCCGAACGCTCCGGCGAACAGCGTGGTGATTGATCCTGACAGCGCGAACACGGTTTACGTGGCGATGGATACCGGCGTGTATGCCACGACCGCGGTGTCTACGTGCGTCACGCCCACGGTGAACTGCTGGAGCATCCTGGGCACGGGGCTGCCGAATGCTCCGGTTACGCAGCTTGCAGCGATCACCGGCGCGGCGGCCGGTTCGGTGACGGGATTGTTGCGCGCGGGGACGTACGGACGCGGCATCTGGCAGATACCGCTGCTCACTGCGACGACCGTGCAGCAGACCGCTCCGGTGATTCAACTATCTGCCAGCACGTTGACTTTCGCGGCGCAGCAGGCGCAGACGGCGAGTGCAGCGCAGAGTATCACCGTGACCAACACAGGCAATGCCGCGCTTATCGTCAGCCAGCTCGCCGTCACGGGCGACTTCACTGAGACGGACAATTGCACCGCCGCGGCCATCGCGCCCAATGCGAACTGCACTGTGCAGGTGACGTTCCTGCCCAGCATGGCCGGCACGCGGAGCGGCACGCTGGTGCTCTACGCCAATGTTGCCGGCGGACAGGCCAGCGTTACGCTCAGCGGAGTTGGGCTGGCTCCGGCTGCCATCACGCTGACGCCGTCGCTGCTTGTATTCGCCGGGGACACGTTGATCGGCACGACCAGCGCGGCGATGAACCTGACGGTGACGAACACGGGCGGCATCGCAACGGCGCTTGCCGCACCTGTGCTGACTGGAGAGTTCGCGGTCAGCAATAACACTTGCGGAACATCGCTTGCTGCCAACAGCGCTTGCGCTATTGCGGTTGCATTTATGCCTGTGGCCAGCGGAACGCGCAATGGCACGCTGACGTTGACGGATAGTGCAGGCACGCAGATCGCTGCGCTTACCGGCACCGGCGCGGCTCCTGCTACGGACGCCATCTCACCGTCGGCGCTTAGTTTTTCTGCGCAGACCATCGGCACGACCAGCGCAATCCAACAGGTGACGCTCACGAATAGCGGCGACGTTGCGCTCACGCTGATCAGCACGGCAGTCACTGGAGATTTCACCGTGGTCAATGGTTGCGGCAGCTCGCTGATCGCGCATGGCAGCTGCGCTGTGAGCGTCGCGTTTGTGCCGCGCAGTACGGGAGTGGCCAGCGGACTACTCAGCATCGCAGACGTAAACCGCACGCAGACTGTGGCTCTGAGCGGGACGGGCGTTGCGCTGGGCGGCGTCTCGCTTACCCCGGCGCGGATGGACTTTGGCCGCGTCGGCGTGGGCCTGACCAGCGCGCCGCAGACGCTGACGCTCACCAACAGCAGCAGCTCGCCGCTGACGATCCGCGCAATGAGCGGTGGAGGAGATTTTGTTGTTAACGGCACCGGCAATTGCTTTGCGGTTCTAGCGGTTAATGCGTCGTGCGCCATGACGGTTGTGTTTGTGCCATTGGGAGGCGGAGCCCGTACGGGTATGCTGACGGTTACAGACGACGCCGTCAATTCACCGCAAACTGCGAACTTCAGCGGCATGGGCGTGGATTTTTCATTCGTTGCCAGCGGGTCATCCACGCAGACCATCAGCGGCGGTGGAGCTACCGCGGGTTACGGTGTATTGCTAACGCCTGCGACGGGTATCTCCGGCACTGCCGCGATTACGTGCAGCGGCGCGCCTGCCAACGCCACCTGTACGGTCAGCCCTGCGGCGGTGGATCTCGGCAGTACGCCCACGCTGATCCAGGTGAACCTCAGCACTGCCACCAAACACAGTGCGCCATCGCCCGTCATCCCACTGACTGTTGCGGCTGCTCCACTGCTGGCGCTGCTGGCACGCCGCAGGAGGCGCGGGCTTATGCTTGCTGCGCTGCTCATGGTTTGCGTGGGATTAGGTGGATGCCTTGTGGGGCGGCTCATTCCAGCGGGCCCCACATCCGCTACGGGCGGCATCCCTACGCCGCCGGGAACCTACACCTTTACCGTGACTGCGCTGGACAGTGTTTCACTGGCGCAGCACAGTGCGTCTTTGACGGTTGTTGTGCAGTAAGGTGACAGGCTGAAATGCCGCCGAATCCTTTTGCGGATTCTGTATGCTTATGCAGTAAATGAACTGACTTAGGACGAGTAGCCATCATTGCCGGCTGACGCCCAATGGGTGATGTATGACAGAATCTGTTCAGCCGCGCGCGCTTTTTCTGGACCGCGATGGCGTAATCAATGTGGACATCGGCTACCTGGTCTATGCCAAGGACACGCGCTTTGTGCCGGGCATCTTTCAGCTTTGCCTGACGGCGCAGTCGCTGGGCTACAAGCTGATCGTGGTCACAAACCAGTCGGGCATTGCGCGCGGTTACTACAGCGAAGAGCAGTACGAGACGCTGATGCAGTGGATGCGCGAACGGCTGGCCCGCGAAGGCATCACGCTGGACGCGGTGTACCATTGCCCGGACCACCCGGATTTTCCGGCGAGCACCTTCAAGTGTCCGGCGGACTGGCGCAAGCCCGGCCCCGGTATGTTGCTGGCGGCTCAGAGCAAATTCAATCTGGATATGAGTGCGTCAGTCTTCATCGGCGACCACTGTTCTGATGTGACGGCCGGCAATGCGGCGCGCGTAGGCAAGATGTTTCTGCTGCGCGGGGTGGAGATTGCAGAGTGCGATGGGGAGTACGAAACGGTCGATCATCTGCACGAAGTGGAGCGCTGGCTGACGGCGCGCGGGTAGGGCCTGCGCGGGAGGGGTAAAATCAGGCATCGGCCTGTTTCCCGGGCATGCATCCCATGGCAGAAAAACCAGCACGCAGACAATATGGCGCTACGCCGGAACGCATGCGCGACGTGCTGCGCGGCGCGCTGGGCCGCTCCCTGGCCAGCATGGAGCCGGAGGACCGTATCGTCGCAGCATGGCCTGTGGCGTGCGGCCAGCGGCTGGCGGAGCGCACCCGGATTCTGAGCTTTGCCGATGGCGTATTGAGCGTGGAAGTGGCGGATTCTGCATGGCTGAAGCAGATGCGGAGTCTGAGCGAGAAGCTGAAAGCTGAGCTCAGGAGTATCGCTGGAGTGGGCGTGACCGATATACTTTTTACACTGCCTGCTACATCCGCAGAGAGACATCGAGCGAAATTATGAGTGAAAACAGTATCAGCGTAACCCTGGACGATGTGCGCCGGGTGGCCGAGCTGGCCAACCTGGATCTGACTGCAGAGGAAGAGCCGCGCATGCAGCGCGATCTGAACAACATACTTGGCCACATCGCGACATTGAGTGAATTGAACACCGCCGACGTGCCGCCGCTGGCGCAGGTAGCGGAGATCCTGGGCGACCAGGTGAAGGCGAGCGCAGAGGCTCTGCGGGCGGATGAAGTGCGTCCGTCGCTGGATCGCGCGGTGGTGATGGCAGAGGCTCCGGAGACAGACGGCGTCTTCTTCAAGGTTCCCAAGGTGATTGAAAGGTAATGGCTGTGCCAATGAATCTCGAAACCCTGACTATTGACGGCGTGCGCGATGCAATCGCCGCGAAGACCAGCACCGCCACGCAGATCGCGCAGGCGCACTACGACCGCATCGCCGCTGAGGACGGGAAGATCCACTCCTATCTGGCGCTGAGCAACAAGCGTGCGCTGGCGCAGGCGGCGAAGATCGATGCGCTGGCTGCGAAGGGCGATCCTCTACCGCCGCTCGCCGGCGTGCCGATCGCGATCAAAGATGTGCTGACCATGAAGGGCTCGCCCGCGACCGCGGGTTCGAAGATTCTGGAAGGCTATGAGCCGCCGTACGACTGCACAGCAGTGGCGCGGCTGGAAGCTGCCGGAGCTGTGCTGATGGGCAAGCTGAACTGCGATGAGTTCGCCATGGGCTCTTCGAATGAGAATTCGGCGTACGGTCCGGTACACAATCCGCGCGCGCTGGACCGCGTTCCCGGCGGGTCAAGTGGCGGCTCTGCCGCGGCGGTGGCGGCGGGATTTGCGGTGGGTACGCTGGGTACGGATACGGGCGGATCCATCCGCCAGCCTGCGGCGTTTTGCGGCGTGGTGGGCATGCTGCCTACGTACAGCCGCGTCTCGCGCTATGGATTGATCGCGTTTGCATCCTCGCTGGACCGTATTGGGCCGTTCACGCGCACGGTGCGCGATACTGCGACGATGTTGCAGGTGACGGCGGGCTACGATCCGCTGGACGCGACCAGTTCGCGCCATGCGGTGCCGGATTATGTGGCCGCGACGAAGAAGCCGGTGGCGGGGCTGAAGATCGGCGTGCCGGATGAGTATTTTGGCGAAGGCCTGGAGCCGGAGATTCGCGCCTCGGTGGAGAAGACGATTGAGCAGTTGAAGGAGCAGGGGTGCACGATCAAGCGCATTGGCCTGCCGCACACGCGCTATGCTGTGCCAACCTACTATGTTGTTGCAACGGCAGAGGCTAGCGCGAATCTGGCGCGGTTTGACGGGGTTCGCTATGGGCTGCGCGCGGACGACAGTACGCTCTCCAACATGTATCGGAAGACGCGGGATAAGGGTTTTGGCGCAGAGGTGAAGCGACGTATTTTGCTTGGCACCTACGTGCTAAGTGCTGGATATTACGACGCTTACTATCGCAAGGCGCAGCAGGTGCGGATGTTGCTGGCGCGCGACTTCATGACTGCGTTCGCGGATGTGGATGCGATTGTGACGCCGATGACGCCGACGCCTCCGTTCAAGATCGGCGAGAAGGCAGACGATCCGGTGGCGATGTATCTGGCTGATATATATACAGTTGCGGCTAGTCTGGCGGGCATCTGCGGCATCTCGGTGCCGTGCGGACAGACCAGCGACAAGCTGCCGATTGGGGTGCAGATCCTGGGGAAACACTTTGGCGAAGAGACGATTCTGCAGGTGGCGCAGGCGGTGGAGCAGGGGCAGAAGTAGGGTTTTCCATGGTGAATGCAAGGCTGATGCCCGGTGCCTGATGGACAAACTTGCGATTTAGGGTTTTGCGCGGGGATGTTGGGTGTTTCGCGGGTTTTCTTACCGGTTTCTTCGGGTTTCCTGCGGTTATTTTCGCGATAACTTCGGGTTTTGTGATCTGGGTATGGAATGCTGAGGTGGCGGGAGACAAATTTGCAGATGTTGTCTCCGGAATGCCTGAAGAGAAGACGGTCGCCGCTGCGCGACGATGTCCCACTCATCCCGCGATGAAGCTGCGGGATGAATGGGGCACCCAGTTTGATGGTGAGTATGGATGTATGGGCTACCCGCCGATGAGGGTTTTATAAGAGAGCTGGGGATGACGTTGGATGAGGCGGATTAAATCAGGCACGGTTAAGACCATGGCCGCTGTATGGTTGGCCTATTTGATCTATCTGATCGTTATGCAGCGGATTTCTCCCGACGATCCCTGGTCGGATATGTTTGTTCATCCGTTATTTCTCATTCTGGCGCCTATTCTAGTTGCCTGCATTCCTTTACTTGTTCCATCAGGCCATGCCTCGATGGAGGAATCTACAGGGGAAGAAGGCGGTGGACTTCAAAAGGGGACGCGGAAGATTTTTTCGGATACCGTACGCAGGATGCTTCTTGTCTGGAGCGTTTCGCTCATGATCTTTGCATCGCCACACAGGTTCAGCAGGATGGCATTGCTGGATCCGGTTCTGCATCATCCCGTTTTTCTTCTTGTGGCGCCGCTGCTGTTTGCTTGTTTCACGCCGATCATCTGGTCAGGGTTTCATGCGAAAGCGCGCGATTCGGAAGCAGCGGCATATCG
>JARLFX010000399.1 GCA_031296355.1 Acidobacteriaceae bacterium | reverse complement strand
CCAAAACCCCAAAACCCCAAAACCCCAAAACCCCAAAACCCCTATCCACGCGCGATCGCTCGAGCAGCGCGATGGCAGTGTAATGCGGACGCTAAAAGGAATGCCATGGTGGCGTTGCATACTAATGGATACAAGAATTATGTTTATTATTATTATTATAGAACAGCAATACAACGATGACACACTCCGGCGTTCTCATGGTCCTCCTGGCGCTCGTCTGCGCCCTTCGTGCCAGCACTCCGATAATGATGTGGACGGACATGGCTCTGGGTGAAGGATGGAAGGCAGGCACCGAGCTGGCGACGCCTGTGGATGTCAAGCAGCTCTCTGCCGTTCTCAAGGATATTCTGCAGAAGCCCGTACGCCCTCCCCTGATCCTTAGTCTGTCTCCGTTACCATATACGCGATCGAAGGCCTCTCAACGGCAAAAGTGGTCGACTACATTCAGTCTAAGCCGGTCCATTCGACCTTCCTCGAGGTACGCGGTTTCGCGACCACATATAGTCCGCCACCCTGAACTCTGCCTCCTCTCGTGTCTACACTGAGGCTGGACTCACCTACACCAGCATGCTCCAGGCCATTGAGGGCACAGAAACCAAGTCGATGAAGACGCTGATGGTGAACAGCAAGGATAATGCGGCGACCCTGGCAAAGGACAG
This sequence comes from Acidobacteriaceae bacterium, assembly GCA_031296355.1. Next base: position 2,284 of record JARLFX010000399.1, on the reverse strand, counting down.
CGCCAACCCTCAGCTGATGTTCCTGCTCCTCGACGCTCCCACCCTCGCTCAGAGTCTCGGTAAAGGAATCGCGCTCATCCGGTGCGAGAATAGACCTAGTCGAAACCGTGGAGAAGCAGCGCAAGGCCAATTCGGTTTCTGTGGTCATCGGTACTCCGGCCGCTATTCATATTAATCCCCCTAGGATACACCAAGTCTGCTATGGTGAGACTGCTGGATGACAACAGCACTGACTCGACCGATACCGAGCAGTACATCAGCTCGCAGGCCACGGGCGCCCTGCTGGTTTCGGGAATGATAACCGTGCTGGCTGTTCTCGCCTTCGTTCTCATGGGCAACATCCAGACGCCCAAGACCTTCGCGCGTCGTGACCTCGTCAAGGGCAAGATCAACAAGTAAATCTCTGTATCCGAACTTGATCTTCTTCTTATTACTCATTGTGTCCTCGCTTGCTTGAGCCCGCTAGGCTGCTATATTTATACGTTGCATGCAAATTTATGAAAAATTAAATATTCAAGATGAGCACATTGCCCACCGTGCAGGAGCAGCCACATGCTGAGTCCTCCGCAATCGAGTCGATCGAACTAGCTAGTTCCGAAAGCGTAAGTTACCGCGCAGTCACCTCCCCGTTCAGGCGATGCAGTCCGCCCACGCCGAGGACACCACCCAGCTCCCCGACCAATCCAAGTCTAAGGTGATGTCTGAGGACAGGTCCCTGGAGCAGTCGTCTGGCGTTCCTAAATTGAAGTTCATGCAGAACGCGGGTGCCTCTGCCAAGCCCGAGGCCAAACCGAATCGTCTGAGACGCAAGTGGAACCTCCTCGAGAACATGGGCGCCGCTCCCAAGTCTGAGTCCGAGGCTGCAGGTGCAGGTGCGCCTCCCGCGGACACCAACAACATTCTCATCGAGGAGGACGAGGAAAGTGACAGTCAGGATGTTAACACCGACAAGAAGAACCCGGTCAGCGAAGGATTTGATAAATCCGAGGAGAGGAAGCGGCCGGGGGTGAACGCGTCTGCGCCAGAAGGCAACGCATTGAACCCGCTACTCAGCAGTGCCGAGCTGAGCGAAGGCAACGAGTCAACATATCGCAGCGCGGCCAGCGAGTTCGGCGCCCACGACAAGGCCAACGACCCCGCCCGCAACCTCACCTTCTCAAAGGAGAAGACGGAGGCTAAGGCCAAGGATGTCGAAGAGGTCAAGGACCGCTTCGCCTCTCCGCAGGTCAACTCTCGCATCGTCCAAACCAAACTTGACACAAAACCGTACCGGAACCTGGCGTATCCTGCGACGAGGACCAAAGAGCGACGACTGGAGCCGCCCACCACTGCCGACACCCGTCCTCCTACCGACCCCTCAACCAACCTTCTGGCCAAGCACACTGACATGATTGCGAAGATCGACGAGTCCCCCAGTGTGGTAGCGAACAAGCCGTTGGCCCCCGAAGAACTACTCCACGGCCCGCCCTCTTCCACCGAAGAGTCCAAGAAGGCCTCCACCGATAAGACGGGAATCAGCATGAGCACCACGCTGAGGCCGGTTTCGTCAATGTCAAGTCACCCAAGCTTGGGACAGTCGACGAACCAGCCCGGGGACAGCAGGAAGCTGTTGGCGAATCTGCGGGAAAAGTACAGACTGGGAGAACGCAAGGATCCCAACGCCAGCAGCAGCTACATGTCGGCCGAGTCTCCGCAGTTCAAGGCCTCTGAAATGATTAAGGAGGGAAACGTGCCGAGCTCATCCTCGGAGAAGCCGCAGATGTCGGGGTCGCTCAAGGTCCAGCAGCTGTCCGTTGGCCAAAGAGCGACGGGAGAGGAGTCGGGGAATAAGGCGGTACCTTCGGTGGGGAGCGACCTGTCGGCGTACACGAGCGGCGGGGACTACAAGGAATCGCTGAAGGACTTCCTCCGGCTGTACATTGACAATCGGATGCCCGAACACCTTCGCAGCTATAAGTCGCCGGCGAGGATGTTCAAGACCCGGTTCTACCAGCGCTTCTACGACAAATACTCGTCGTTTATGGACCAGGACGTGCAAGTGGCGTCGTACTACGAGAGCCTGGAGCACGCCAAGCCGGTCCTCAGCGAGTCGCGCGCCCAGCTCTACCAGTCCCAGCTTGCCGATACTATGAAGAAGAGCGACCTCTACCTCTCTAAGTTTAATGTATAGAGATATCCGTTCACACATGTACACAAGACGCTCCTTCATCCAGTGTATGTCGGCTCGCTTACGTATGTGTGCGGGGTTTTGGGGTTTTGGGGTTTTGGGGTTTTGGGGTTTTGG
>JARLFX010000060.1 GCA_031296355.1 Acidobacteriaceae bacterium | reverse complement strand
GGAACTGAATCCCGACTATGTGCCGGGATATCAGATGTATGCGCAGACGCTGGCGACGGCGGCACGCACGGAAGAGGCTGCGGGGATACTGCGGCGCGGCATTGCATGTGCGCAGCGGATGAACAATCAGCATGCCGTGGCAGAGATGCAGCAGTTGCTGGATGAGATCGGCTAGCAGGGCGCGCGCCGCGGGTAATCCGCGCGTTCTCTGCATCGAACGGCCGTTTTGGCGCGTCTATACTTAGGAATGGAGTCAAGCATGCCCCTGCCGCAAACCCTTGGCGCTCTGCGTAAGAGCGCGTTCTCTGAAGCCAGGCTGAAGAATCGCAGTGTAAAAGACGAGATGCGCGAGAACCTGATTGCGCGTCTGAAGGCGAAAGAGACGATCTTTCCCGGCATTGTGGGCTACGAGGACACGGTGGTGCCGCAGATCGTGAACGCTGTGCTCTCCAAACACAACTTTATTCTGCTGGGGCTGCGCGGGCAGGCGAAGAGCCGCATCCTGCGCTCGCTGACGGCGCTGCTGGATGAGTGGGCGCCGTACGTGGCAGGGTCAGAGATTCGGGACAATCCGTATGCGCCGATCTCAAAGTATGCGCGCGATCTGATTGCCGAGAATGGTGACGACACTCCCATTGCATGGTTGACGCGCGATGAGCGTTACGTGGAGAAGCTGGCGACGCCGGATGTGACAGTGGCCGATCTGGTGGGCGATCTGGACCCGATCAAGGCGGCGCGCGGAGGCAATGACCTGGCGAGTGAGCTGACGATGCACTATGGTCTGCTGCCGCGGGCGAATCGCGGTATCTTCGCGATCAACGAGGTGCCGGACCTGGCGGGCAAGATCCAGGTGGCGCTGTTCAACATCATGCAGGAAGGCGATGTGCAGATCAAGGGCTATCCGGTGCGTCTGCAGCTGGACGTGGCGCTGGTGTTCAGCGCGAACCCGGAGGATTACACGGCGCGCGGCAAGATCGTAACGCCGCTGAAGGACCGTATGGGTTCGGAGATTCGCACGCACTATCCGGAGTCGGTCGAGGATGGCATTCGGATTACGCAGCAGGAGAGCTGGCAGGAGCGCGGCGCGGAGCATGGAATCGACGTGCCGCAGTACATCCGGCAGATTGTGGAGCAGATTGCGTTTACGGCGCGCGAGGACAAGAAGGTGGACAAGCGCAGCGGCGTTTCGCAACGGCTGCCGATCTCCACGCTGGAGCTTGTGCTCTCCAACGCAGAAAGGCGCGCGCTGACGCATGGCGAAACTGTCGCTGTGCCGCGCGTGGCAGATATCTACGCGGCGCTGCCGGGGATTACGGGCAAGATCGAGCTGGAGTATGAGGGCGAGATGCGCGGCGCGGATACGGTGGTGCGCGAGATCATTCGCGGCGCGGTGCAGCGCGTGTACGACCAGTATTTTGCGGAGACGAATACGCAGCAGATTGAGCAGTGGTTCAATCTGGGCGGCACGGTGAAGCTGGGCGACGATCAGCCGGCAGGGGACTCGCTGAAGGAACTGCAGCAGATCCAGGGATTGTTTGACAAGCTGAAGCCATTGCACCTGGAGAAGAACGCTGGCGCAGAGCAACTGGTGAGCGCGGCGGAGTTTCTGCTGGAAGGCATGTACGCGCACAAGCGGCTGAGCCGCAGCGAAGAGCGCGGGTTCGCGGCTACGGTGGATAAGATCAAGCGCGAGGCGAAGAGCGCGGCAGAGTATAACCAGCAGCAGCGCGAGCGTGAGATGGAAGAAGTGAGCCCGCGGGATAGGACGAAGCGGGGATTTAACTAGGAAGAGCTGAGCGATGCGGATGAATACGCTCATGCATTTTTCTTATACAAGTTGAGAAGTCTATTCGAAATTCTTATATTGAAATTGAGAGGTATAAGAATGACGAACCGCACCAGAGAAGTCTTTGACACAACGGCATCCACCTATGACCGGGGCCGGTCGCTGCTGATTCCGGGCTGCGACAACTTCTACCGCTGGGCGGTGGACCTAATTCCAGCCAAGGCTAAACATATTCTTGATCTGGGTGCGGGTTCGGGGTTGCTGACGATTCTGGTCAGGAATCGCTTTCCTGATGCACACATTCATCTGGTGGATTTTTCAGAGCCGATGCTGGCGCTGGCGCGCGAGCGCATGGGCGATGACGGCAATGTGAGCTATCAGCAAGGAAATTATTTGACGGATGCGTTGCCCGGAGAGCAGTGTGCGGTGGTTTCGTCGCTTTCGATTCATCATCTGGACGATGAGGAGAAGCGCAGCGTCTTTGCCCGTGCGCATGCCGCGCTGAAGCCACGCGGAGTATTTGTGAACGCGGAGCAGATCGCGGGGCCAACGCCAGAGCTGGACGTGCGCTATCGCGCGCTGTGGCTGGAGCAGGTGCGGGCGGCGGGCGCAACGGAGCAGCAGATTAAGGCTTCGCTGTACCGGCAGCAGGAAGACCGCTGTGCGACGGTGGAAGACCAACTGCGCTGGATGCGTGAGGCGGGATTTGCGGACGCGGACGTATGGTACAAGGACAATCGTTTTGCTGTGATGGCGGGAACGCGCTGAAAGACCGCGCCGATGAGGTTTCGCGACCGCGGGGCAGGTATGCGCGTCTAAACTAGGGAGACCATGAAGCGCATTCGCTATACGAAGTACAAGGGTGACCTGGCGGGCGAGATCTCTCTCGACGATCTGATGGGGGCGATGTCTGATTATTTGCTGGACTCGGGGTTCAACGACCCGCTGGCGAAGTTTCAGGAGCTGAATGGCGACCTGACCATGGACAATCTGCGCGAGGCGATACGGCAGGCGCTGGAGGATGGCGATCTGCTGACGGATGAGCAGCGCGAAAAGCTGGAAGAGATGGACCCAGCGCAGCAGGAAGAGTTTCTGGACCAGATGATCGAGCGGATGCAGCAGGAAAACTACATCAACGCCGATCTGGACAATGCCGAGCTGAGCGATGAGCCCGGCAGCGGCGGGCCGCAGGACGATGGGCCGACCGAAGCGCGGTTCGAGGTGACGGACAAGTCGATGGACTTCCTCGGATACCGCACGCTGCGCGATCTGCTGGGGTCGCTGGGGAAGTCGTCGTTCGGGCGGCATGAGACGGTGCATTTGGCGTCTGGAATTGAAGCGGTGGGTGCATCGCGGCCGTATGAGTTTGGGGACGTGCTGAATCTGGATGTGACAACGACGCTGAAGTCGGCAATTGAGCGCGAGGGGCTGAAGCTGCCGCTGAACCTGGAGTACAGCGACCTGCATATTCATCCGTCAGAGTATCAATCGAGCTGCGCGACGGTGGTGATGCTGGATTGCTCGCACTCGATGATCCTGTATGGCGAAGACCGGTTTACGCCGGCGAAGCGTGTGGCGATGGCACTGTCGCACCTGATCCGGACGCAGTTTCCCGGCGACACGCTTTCGGTGGTGCTGTTTCATGATTCGGCGGAGGAGATTCCGGTGAACCGGTTGCCACGGGTGAAGGTGGGGCCGCACTACACCAACACACGCGAGGGTTTGCGGGTGGCGCAGCGGATACTGGCGCGCTCTGACAAGGACATGAAGCAGATCGTGATGATTACGGACGGGAAGCCGAGTGCGCTGACGCTTCCGGACGGACGCATCTACAAAAATGCTTTTGGCCTGGACCCACTGGTGATCGCAGAGACACTGGAAGAGGTGTCACGGTGCAAACGGTCGAATATCATGATCAACACGTTTATGCTGGCGAGCGATTTTTCGCTGGTGCAGTTTGTGCAGAAGGTAAGCGCGATGTGCCGGGGGAAGGCGTACTTCACCACGCCGGAGACGCTGGGGAACTATCTGCTGATGGATTTCATGTCGCGGCGGATGAAGACGATCCACTAGATCCTGTGCGGACGGCGAGACGCTCGCTTCGTGAGCAGAAGCGGCTGCCGATGGTCGCAGAGACAGAAGCAGATTCTTCGCTGCGCTCAGAATGACAACGACTTAAAAAAGGGCGGAGGCGATGGCGAGGCCGGCGATTGCTGCTGTTTCGGCGCGGAGGATGCGCGGGCCGAGGGTGACGGAATGCCACTGCTGCGCGGCGAAAAGGGCCATTTCATCGGGCGTCCAGCCGCCTTCGGGGCCGATGGCGAGGGCGGTTCCAGCGCCTTTGTCTGTTGCGAGCACGGTCGCGAGGGTGGTCTCTTCTTCGGTTTCGGCGAGCAGGATCTTTCGCGTTGCGGTGGTGGCGGCGAGAGCGGCTTTCAGCGAAAGAGGATCGTCGATCGCGGGAACATCGGAGCGGCGCGACTGCTGCGCGGCTTCGATGGTGATGCGACGCCAGCGTTCGACCCGCTTGGCGGAAGATTGCGCGAGATGTTTTTCCGTACGGCGCGCGAGCACGGGTGTGATGCGCGCGACGCCGAGCTCGGTCGCTTTTTCGACTGCCCATTCGAAACGATCGAACTTGAAGACGGCGAGGAGAAGGTGGAGGGGTAAAGCCGATTCGGACGACATTTCCTCATGCAATAAAAAAAGTACCTCATCGTCCTTCACGGAGGTGATTTCGGCGCGATGGAGGTGTCCGCCGGCGACGACGTCAAAGACCTGGCCGGGCTCGGCGCGGAGCACGCGCGCGAGATGTTGAGCCTGCGCACCGGTGAGTGCGGCATGAGTTTGGGTGAATGTGTCGGCGATCCAGCGGCGTCGTGTCATCGAATGTAAGGATACTGCGCGCGAGAAAAAATCGCGACGTGGTGATGGGATGCGGAGGTGATACGGATGCGATGCGAATATTCGTGGTGCTGCGAAAACCAGCATGGATATTGGCGATTAAACACTTCGGGGAACGCTCTCGCGCTCCCCGTATGTGTTGCCTTGTTTGCTTAGGACCCGTTACTACTTCTTGACAGCCTTCTTGACAGCCTTCTTGACTGCCTTCTTTACGGCCTTCTTCGCGGGTGCCTTCTTGACTGCCTTCTTGACTGCCTTCTTCGCTGCCTTTTTCTTGGTTGCCATAACTATTCTCCCTTTGGTGTTGCTTGTGTGCCGCAACACAATGTATTGCAGCTATCGAATGTATAGTTTTCCGCCAAATTGATGTCAAGAAAAAAATGAGGGTGAGTGTGCTTTTTGCAAACGAGCGGGAGGGCATTTTCTGACGCTTGCGTGCTTAATTTTGACTCGCTCGATAGCCTTGCAGCATGAGCGAGAGTGACCATAAAGAAAAATTCAGCGGACGCGTGAACGACTATGTGGCATATCGCAGCCGCTACTCGAGGCAACTGATCGCCATAATGAAGACGAAGTGCGGTCTGTGTAGAGAGCATGTGATCGCAGATGTCGGTGCGGGCACGGGAATGTTCGCAGAGTTATTTTTAGCGCATGGAAACAGGGTGATTGCAGTGGAGCCGAATGTGGAGATGATGCAGGAGCGCATGAAGCTGCAAGCGCGCTATGCAAGGTTGCAGGTGGTGAAAGCGAGCGCGGAAGAGACGACGCTTGCGGATGTGAGCGTTGATTTCATCGCTGCAGGACGAGCGTTTCACTGGTTCGATGCCGAGCGTGCAAAGGTGGAATTCAAGCGCATTATTAAGCCGGGTGGATGGGTGATTCTGGCAAGTGTGGGGAGACGCAGGGGCGATACTCCCCTGGAGTGCGCGTATGAAGAATTATTACTGCACGCAGCCCCAGCGTATGTGGCTATGACGGAGCGGTTCAAAATCTACAACGAGCCGGAACGGTTCTTCGGCAAGGGCCACGTGCTGCGTGAAGCAATTGAGAGCATGGAAGCAATGACGCTTGCGATGCTGGAGGGGCAGACGCGGTCACTCTCATGCGCGCCGCTGCAGAATGATCCGGGATATGAAGTAATGCGCGTGGGGCTGGCGGAGCTCTTCCGCAGCTATGCGAAAGACGGTGTGGTGCATATGCCGGTGATCAGCCAGCTGACCTGCGGGCAATTTTCTGCGTAGTTGCGTAGTGCGGCAGGGCGCTATTTCTTTGCAACGGGACGTTGATGTGCGGCAGCTGAGTTGACGCGAATGTACGATGCGGCGCTCAGGAGGCGCACGGACAGTTTGTCGTCGTCGAATGCGTGTAGCAAGCTAAGACTGGCGGTTGGGATACGGTAGTCGCCAAGAGCGCGGGCGGCTGCAGCACGAACCTGCGAGTCCTTGTCGTCGAGCGCATCCAGAAGCGTGGCGTGGATGTTGGCCGTCTTATCTTCGGCGAGTAGGGTGAGAGCGGTGACGCGGGGATTCTCACCGGGATGCTGGTGTGTGTAGTCCCACGCGGTAATGCCGATGCCGAAGGGGCCGAGCAGATAGCCTGCGCCCTGGCGTGCGCCAAGCTCTGCGAGTTTGGCAGGGCTGTGCAGGTCTTTGTTGGCGGTGCGACCGGTGCTCTTGAGCAGGCTGACGCTGGCCTTGCGGTCTCCCTCGGTGACGTCGATCAGGATGTCCTCGGCGGATTTGTCGCCCATCTTCCACAGAGTGGTGGCGGCGGTGAAGACGATCTGGGGATCGGTGTCTGCGAGCATCTCGCGGAGCTTGCCTTGCAGTCCCTTGTCATGGAGTGTTCCGACGGCAACGATGGCGGAGGCGCGTACATCGATGCTGGTGTCATTCAGTGCATCGCTGACGAGCTTGTGCGCAAGGGGCGAGCCCTGGATGGTGCCGATGGCCGCTATAGCCTGTGCGCGGCTTTCGGCTTTTTTCTGATCTGTGGCTGCAGTTTTCAGAATGGACCAGGCTTCCTCGACATTCTGGGAGACGGGGTAATGGCGGCGATCGATGGGTGATGGGGATGCCGCAGAATCGCTTACGGTGCCGCTGTCGTCCTGCGTGGAGGGTTGCGTCTGCTTTGTGGATGGTGGAGCAGGCGCGCGTGTCGCGGCTACAGGAGGAGCCGCCTGTGTGGGCGCAGGGGTGGTTGGGCTCTGTGCTGTTGCTGGCAAAGCGAAGAAGGGAGCAAAGAAAAGCGCGGCAAGCAGAGGCCGCGCGCTGGTAAAGATGCTGGAAACTTTCATCGTGCACACTCCGGTCAGCGCAGCTATATGAAGTGAGATGCTAAACTTTCGTCAACTACTGCCTCCCCCAGTTGAATACTGTCTAGTTGAGAGAACGGCCAGGGACATGCTTTTCAAGGCGCGGAGCGCGGCCGTTTACGGCATCGACGCAAACATTATCGACGTAGAAGTCGACTACTCCGGTTTCAAGACGGACAAAGAGATATTCAACACGGTGGGATTGCCGGATGCGGCGGTGCGCGAGAGCCGCGACCGGGTGCGGTCCGCGATCCGCAACTCAGGTTTCGACCTGCCGCAGACGCGAATCACCATCAACCTGGCGCCGGCCGACATCAAGAAGGAAGGGTCGGGCTTCGATCTGCCGATCGCCATCGGCATTCTGGGGGCATATGGCGCAATCCAGATGAAGGATGTGCGCGACTATCTGCTGGTGGGCGAGCTGGGGCTGGATGGCAGCCTGCGAGCCGTGCAGGGCATGCTGCCCATCGCGATTGCGGCGCGGGAGAACAGGATTCCGAACCTGATTGTGCCGGCGGAGAATGCGCGCGAAGCCGCGGTGGTGGACGGGGTGAAGGTGTACCCGGTACATACGCTGCTGGAGGTGCGCGACCTGCTGAATGCCGCGGCGACCGGCGGCCAGCTGCCGATGCCGCTGGCCAGCAACCAGAAAGAGTTGCTGAACGAACTTTGGGAGACGACGCTGGACTTCAAGGATGTTCGCGGTCAGCATGTGGCGAAGCGCGCGCTGGAGGTGGCGGCGGCAGGCGGACACAACATCCTGATGATCGGGCCGCCGGGTTCCGGCAAGACGATGCTGGCGAAGCGACTGCCGTCGATCCTGACACCGCTGAGCTTTGATGAGGCGCTGGAGACGACGAAGATCCATTCGGTAGCGGGCGTGCTGGATCCAGAGCGCGGGCTGGTGACGCACCGTCCGTTCCGCTCGCCGCACCATACGATCTCAGACGCGGGGTTGATCGGCGGGGGCATGGTGCCGCGGCCGGGCGAGGTTTCGCTGGCGCATAACGGGCTGCTATTTCTGGATGAACTGCCAGAGTTTCCGCGTAATGTGCTGGAGGTGATGCGGCAGCCGCTGGAGGATGGCCAGGTAACGATTGCGCGCGCGGCGATGAGCCTGAGCTTTCCGGCGCGGTTCATGCTGGCGGCGGCGATGAATCCGTGCCCGTGCGGCTACTTCAACGACAAGAGCCGGGAGTGCATGTGCACACCGCCGATGATCCAGCGGTATGTGTCAAAGGTGAGCGGGCCGCTGCTGGACCGGATCGATATCCATATTGAGGTGCCAGCGGTGCAATATAAGGAGCTGCGGGGCGGTTCAGCGGCGGAGGGTTCCGCTGAGATCCGGGCGCGGGTGCTGGCGGCGCGGGCGCGGCAGCATGAGCGGTTTGCGGGGGACATGGAGCTGATGCAGAAGGCGGGCGGGGCGGTGGCGAAGCAGATTTTTGCCAACGCGCAGATGGCGACCCGGCAGATCAGGACGTACTGCGAGCTGAGCTCAGATGCCGAAAGTCTGCTGGAACGGGCGATGCAGAAGCAGGGACTAAGCGCGCGTGCGCACGACCGGATATTGAAGCTGGCGAGGACGATTGCGGATCTGGAAGCGGCACAGGATATTGAGGTGAAGCATATTGCTGAGGCGATCCAGTACAGGACACTGGACAGGAGTTACTGGGCATAGGACGCTGGAAAATAAACATCGAATTCCTGTAAGTTATTGATAAATAGTAATACGGTGTCGAAAACCTACCATTTTTCGTAGAAATTCCACTTAAAGTTCTAAAAAAAGTATTGACTTCAAACAAGTCTCAGGCTACTTTTGATGGTGCGGTGACGGCAAAAGTTTTTGATATGCCGCATAAGCAGTCCCGCACATGAGCCGGTCCAGCTAGTTTTACCCTGCGAAAGGCAGCAGGGGACGATGGCAAAAATACTGGCATCCGAAGTGGCTCCGCAGCGTCTAATGGAAGAGTGGTTGACGGGGAGAGAATCCCGCGCGACGCTGGGTCCAGACGGACAAGTTATACGCAACAAAGGTTTTGAATCGGTACGCTGGATCGACGTCCCCGCCTTCCACCCCACCGAAGTGTTCCACAAAGAGAAGTGAAGAGAAGAAGCCAACGCTGACCTTATTGCGTGGCAAGATACAGGACGACTGTCCAACTGAGAACTGGAGGAATTGAATATGAGATCCGATCTTATTTTCGGAGCACTGACCCACGTAAACAATCGCTACGAGCTGTGTCAACTGGCGAGCAAGGCAACCCGCAAGCTGCACAAGCCCAATACTCGTCTGCAGGACACGACGAACGAGGTGCTGGATCGTTTTAAGGACACGGTACCGATGAGCGTGTCTGCAGTATCGGCAAGCGGAGTGGAAGCAACTTCGCAGCGTCGCGCAGCTTAGTTCCAGTTCTCACCTGTCGCCCCGCCGGATAATACCCGGGACACCCATGCAGCAGCCGCCGGAATCAAAAACCGAGCAGGCGCGATGGGTTGGGGTGGCGGAAGAAAGATTTCAGTTGTATCCGCAAAAGTTTCTGAAGTACACTCCATCTCACACCACCTTCCTTTCCCGAAATCCAATCGCATCCCACTCCGCAACACAGCAGCACTCCCTTCCATACAAAATTTCCAGCAGGTGAAGAATGACAATCTCCGAATTAAAAGAAAAAAGCATCGCCGAACTCGGCAAACTGGCCCGCGCCCTTGAAATCCCGGGTACGAGCGCACTGCGCAAGCAGGACCTGATCTTCAAGATTTTGCAGGCGCAGAGCGAGAAGGAAGGGCACATCTTCGCCGAAGGCGTGCTGGAGATTCTGCCGGATGGCTATGGCTTTCTGCGCTCGCCGGACTACAACTACCTGCCGGGCCCGGACGATATTTATGTTTCGCCGTCGCAGATCCGCAAGTTCGATCTGAAGACGGGCGACACCATCAGCGGCAATGTGCGGCCGCCGCACGAGGGGGAGAAGTACTTTGCGCTGGTGAAGATCGAGGCGATCAACTTTGAGTCGCCGGAAGAGACGCGCAACAAGATTCTGTTCGACAACCTGACGCCGCTGTATCCGCAGGACCGGATCAAACTGGAGACCACGCGCGAGGCCCTGAGCGGCCGTGTGATGGACCTTTTGACTCCCATCGGCAAGGGACAGCGCGGGCTGATCGTAGCTCCGCCGCGTACCGGTAAGACGGTACTGCTGCAGTCGATTGCGAACTCGATTACGACCAATCATCCGGAGGTGGTCCTGATCGTGTTGCTGATCGACGAGCGCCCGGAAGAAGTGACGGACATGCAGCGTTCGGTGAAGGGCGAGGTCATCAGCTCGACGTTTGATGAGCCGGCGGCGCGCCACGTACAGGTTGCCGAGATGGTGATCGAGAAGGCCAAGCGGCTGGTGGAACACAAGCGTGACGTGGTGATCCTGCTGGATTCGATCACGCGCCTGGCGCGCGCCTACAACACGATTGTGCCGCCTTCGGGCAAGGTGCTTTCTGGCGGCGTGGATTCCAATGCGCTGCAGCGCCCGAAGCGCTTCTTCGGCGCGGCGCGAAATATTGAAGAGGGCGGTTCGCTCACGATCTGCGCAACGGCACTCGTCGATACCGGCTCGCGCATGGACGAAGTCATCTTCGAAGAGTTCAAGGGCACGGGCAACATGGAAATCATCCTGGATCGCAAGCTGGTCGACAAGCGCGTCTTCCCGGCAATCGATATCCAGCGCAGCGGTACGCGTAAGGAAGAGTTGCTGATCCCGAAGGAAGATTTGCAGCGGACGTGGATTCTACGCAAGGTGCTGAATCCGCTCTCGCCGGTTGAAGCGATGGAATTGCTGACGGACAAGCTGGGGAAGACCCGGAATAACCAGGAATTCCTGCACAATATGAGCTCGCTGTAGTTCTGTGCAGATCGCGACTTCGTCGCAAAAGCAAAAGCCCCGGAGATTATCCGGGGCTTTTTTGTCGTGGGGGAATTGTGCTGGTGCGGGCGAGAAGCAGATTCTTTTCTGCGCTCAGAATGACAAATCAAATTAATAGCCTTTAGCGATGAACTCTGCGAGTGTCAGTCTGGCTTCGCCCTGCTTGCGTTCGATGAAGAGCTTCTCGGCGTACTTGGCGAGCATGTCGACTTCGATGTTGAGGCCGTCGCCGGGCTTGAGGGCGTGCAGGTTAGTGGCTGTGTAGGTGTGGGGGATGATGGCGACTTCGACCACGTCGCCCTGGATGGCGGCGACGGTGAGGCTCATGCCTTCGATGGCGATGGAGCCCTGCGGGGCGACGTAGCGGGTGATCTCCTGCGGGATGCGCAGGCGCAGACGCCAGTCGGTGGTGGCCAGGTCGGCGCTGAGGGGCTCGACGGCGAGCAGGGTACCGACGCCATCCACGTGGCCCTGCACGATGTGGCCGCCGAGGGGAGTTCCGGCGAGCGTGGGGCGTTCGAGATTGACGATGGAGCCGGGCCGGAGCGCAGCGAGCGTGGTGCGAGCGATGGTCTCGCCGGCAAGGTCGGCGAAGAAGTTGTCGCCCTGTAGATCGACCGCGGTGAGGCAGACGCCGCAGACGGCCATGCTTTCGCCGATGGTGAGCTTGTGCGCGAGCGTGGGGGCTGCGATGGTGAGGCGCGTGGCGCCGCCTGTGGGAGTGACCGCAAGGACGGTGCCGGTGTTTTCAACAATGCCGGTAAACATGTTTTAAGCCTAGCAGTATCAGCGCGAAATTTCCCGCCAGGGATCGCGGAGGTAGCCGCTGACGCAGGCGTCGTCACCAAAGGTTCGGCGGGTCAAGTGCTGGAGGTTTTCCTCGAAGAGGTAAGGAGACGTGATGCCTTCGGCAAAGGGCAGCGCATCTTCGCCAAGCTCGGTGGGCGCGTAGAACAGGATGGCCCGGTCGACGTGGCGGCCGCGTATCAGACTGCCGTTGACGCGCGAACCAGCTTCGGCGAGGACGCTGAGGATGCCGCGTTGGCCGAGGTGCGCGAGAGCGGCGGCGATGTCGAGGCAGCCAGGGTTGACGGTGGGCATGCGCGCGACCTGCACGTTGCGCAGGGTGAGAGCTTCTTCGCGGTTGGAGTCTGCATTCTGCGAGCACAGGAGCAGCACGTCATCGTCGGCGGTCTTCACCAGTCGAGAGTCCAGCGGTGTGGCGAGGGTGGAATCCAGCGCCACACGCAGTAGCGGACGGCGGCGGGGGAGCCCGGTGCGGTCGGTGAGCGCCGGGTCATCTGCGAGAACAGTGCCGACACCGGTCAGAACGGCGTCGGATGCGTGTCGAAGGCGCTGCACATGCGCGCGGGCGGCGGGGCCGGTGAGCCAGTGCGGCTGGCGCTCTGTGCGGACGGCGGACGGCGGTGCAAGGCGGCCTTCGATAGAGAGTGCGGCTTTCAGAGTGACGAAGGGAAGCTGCGTCTGGATAAATTTGGCAAAGGCATCGTTCAGTTTGCGTGCTTCCGTTTCGCACATGCCGATGGAGACTTGAATGCCAGCGGCGCGCAGGCGCTCGATGCCTTTTCCGCTGACGAGAGGGTTGGGATCCATGGTGGCGACAACGACTTCTTGAATGCCAGCGGCGATGAGTGCGTCGGCACAGGGGCCGGTGCGACCGGAGTGGCTGCAGGGCTCCAGCGTGACGTAGGCTGTGGCGCCTGTTGCCTCTGCGCCGGCCTGCTTGAGGGCGACGATCTCGGCATGATCTTTTTCGTTGTAATAGTGCGCGCCTTCACCGATGATTTTGCCCTGCTTCACCAGTACGCAGCCGACTGTCGGGTTGGGCGAGGCCATACCCACCGCAGCGCGGGCCAGCACTAAGGCGCGCTGCATGTGTTCCAGGCCGGATTGGTCTTCAGTGGACAAGGCTCTAGCCGTCGATCAGAGAATCTACAAACGCTGCACTGTCAAAGGGCAGAATGTCGGTCATTTTCTCACCAACGCCGACAAAGCGTACAGGCAGGCCGAGTTCGCGGGCGATGGCTATGACGATGCCGCCCTTGGCGGTGCCGTCGAGCTTGGTGAGGGCGATGCCGGTGACGGCGGCGGCCTGGGTGAAGAGGCGCGCCTGCTGTAGGCCGTTCTGGCCAGTGGTGGCATCCATCACGAGGAGGGTCTGGTGGGGTGCCCCGGGGATGGCTTTTTCGGCGGTGCGCCGCATCTTGTCGAGCTCAGACATGAGATTGGTCTTAGTGTGCAGGCGGCCCGCGGTATCGACGATGAGCAGGTCAATGTGGCGTGATTTTGCGGCCTGCAGGGCGTCAAAGAGCGCGGCGGAGGGGTCGCCACCCTGGCGGGTCTTGATGAGCTCCACGTTGCTGCGTTGGGCCCAGACTTCGAGCTGCTCAATGGCGGCGGCGCGGAAAGTGTCTGCCGCGCAGAGCAGAACGCTGCGGCCCTGGGCGGTGACGTAGGCGGCGAGTTTGCCGGTGGTGGTGGTCTTGCCGGTGCCGTTCACGCCGACCATCATCAGGACTTCAGTGCCGGTGACGGCTGGGGGCGGCGTGGTGACGCCGTCGAGGATCGACTTAATTTCTTCCTTCAGCATCTGCTTGAGTTCGTGGCCGCCTTCGATGTTCTGGCGCAGGGCGCGCTGGCGAAGGCTTTCGATGATCTCGTTGGTGGTGGCGGTGCCGATGTCAGAGGTGAGCAGGATGGCTTCGAGGCTTTCGAGGTCTGACTCGTCCACGGTGCGGGTGAAGGCGAGGACGGAGTCCATGCGCTCGCCGAGCGTCTCTCGCGTGCGGGTGACGGCGCGGCGCATGCGGTCGAAGAAGGAGCCTTCCGCGGACGCAGCTGTATCGTCCGGCTCAACCGCCTCGGGTTCGCTGGCTGGGTCGGGTGTGCGCTTTCCAAAAAGAGAGAATGCCATTGATATTCAGTATACGAGCGGCGGGGCTGGGCTACTCGTCGCGGCCGGGGCGGCTCATCAGCTCGCGGATGGCTTCCTTGGGTGACTTTCCGTGGTGAAGGATAGCCTCCATCTGCTCGGTGATGGGCATTTCGACGTTATACCGGCGTGCGAGGCCGAGGGCTGCCGTGGTGGACCCGACGCCTTCGGCGACCTGGCCGTGGAGGCCTTCGAGGATCTCAGGGAGCTTGCGGCCACGGCCCAGCTCGAAGCCGACGCCGCGGTTGCGAGAGAGAGCGCCGTTGCAGGTGAGCACGAGATCGCCGACGCCGGAGAGACCGGCGAGCGTCTGCTGATGTCCGCCGCAGGTGATGGCGAGGCGGGTGATCTCAGAGATGCCGCGGGTGATGAGCGCGGCGGAGGTGTTGGAGCCGAGGCCGAGCCCGGCGACGACGCCGGCGGAGAGGGCGATGACGTTCTTCAGTGAGCCGCCGAGTTCGACGCCGATAACATCGTCGTTGGTGTAGAGGCGGAGCGAGGGGCTGGAGAAGAGGCGCTGGATGCGCTGGGCGAGCGCAGGGTCTGCCGAGGCGATGGTGATGGCCGTGGGCATGTGCTGGGCCACTTCTTTGGCGAAGGAGGGGCCGCTGAGGACGCCGAGGTGGAGCGATGTGCCGAGGACCTGCTGCATGACTTCGGACATGCGGAGGTAGGTCTGGTCTTCAATGCCCTTGGTGGCGCTGACGAGGATGTGGTCGGCGCGGAGGAAGGGTCGGAGCGCCTGCATGGTGCTGCGCATGAACTGCGAGGGTACGACGCAGAGCAGGATGTCTGCCGTGGCTGCGGCCTGGAGGTCAGAGGTGATGTGGATGGATTCAGGCAGCTCGAAGCCGGGGAGGAAATCGTCGTTGCGGCGGGTGGTGGCCATGCGCGAAGCGTCTGCCGCGGCGTAGCACCAGAGGGTAAGCTCCTGCTGCTGAGCGAGTGAGAGCGCGAGCGCAGTGCCCCAGGCGCCTGCTCCGAGAACTGCGATGCGGTTGCCGGTTGTGACGGGGGTGCTCATGCTGTCACCTTCTTCGATCTTCCAAATTTGGGTTCGGTGCCGCTTAGCAGGCGGCGAATGTTCTGGTGATGCTTGGCGATGACCAGCGCAGGGATGAAGAAGAGCGCTGCCATGCTGGTGTGCGAGAGACGGCCCGGTGCGAAGAGGGGGCCGAAGTAAAAGAACGCCGCTGCACCGAGGATAGACGCCAGAGAGACAAAGCGTGTGATGGCGAAGACCACAGCGAAGACGCCGAGCAGCGAGAGGGCGGCGTAGGGTTCCAGCGCGAGGAAGACGCCGAAGGCGGTGGCCACGCCTTTACCGCCCTTGAAGCCGAGCCAGATGGGATAGACGTGTGCGGCCACGGCGACGGCTGCGGCGATAGCCATGAGCTGGAAGGGGCTGCTGCAGCAGCTACGGGTGCAATGCAGGGCGAGATAGTGGGTGATGGCGACGGCGGCATAGCCTTTGCCCAGGTCAAGCACGAGAGTGGCGATGCCGAGGCCGGTTGACCCGGAGCGGGCTACATTGGTTGCGCCGATGTTGCCGCTGCCGACGGCGCGGATGTCTTCTTTGCGGAAGGTGCGCACCAGCAGGTAGCCGAAGGGAATGGAGCCGAGCAGGTACGCGATGGAAAGTGCTGTGACGTAAGTGGGCATGAGGTCGTATCCGAGTGTATCGTGCAGCGCATATGGGGGGAAAGCGCGGCTGCGGAGAAGATGCTGAAGACAAGTACAGAAGCAGGTCCTTCGCTTACGCTCAGGATGACAAACAATAATGGAGTGTTTGCCTAGATGAGTTTGTGGCGGAGGAGGTCGAGGGCCTGCTGGGCGGCGAAGGTGCGGATGCGGTCGCGGTCGCCGGTGAAGGTCTTCTCCAGGCTCTCCGTGCTGACGCCGTCGCTGACGGCTACAAAGACGAGGCCGCAGGGCTTTTCTGCGCCGTCCGTATCCATCAGCGGGCCGGGGCCGGCGACACCCGTGACGGAGAGGCCGATGCTGGCGCCGGTCTCTTTGCGGATGCCTTCGGCAAGGGCGCGCGCGGTCTGGTCGCTGACGGTGCCATGCTGTTTGAGGATTTCGCTGGATACTCCGGCGAATTTTTCTTTGAGCTGCGCTGAATAGGTAATTGCGCCGCCAATGTAGGTGGCAGAGGAGCCGGCGACGCTGGTCAGGCGGCTGGCGACCATGCCGCCGGTGATGCTTTCGGCGGTAGCGAGGGTGAGGCCGCGCATCTGCAGGCGGAGGAGGATGATCTCTTCCAGCGACTCGCCCTGCGACGAGAAGACGGCTTCGTCCAGCGCGTCTTCGACCTTCGATGTGAGCTCATCGACGCGCTGCTGCGCTTCGCCGAGGGTGGGCTTGGCGCAGAGGAAGTGGAGTTGAATCTCCGCGGCGGAGGAGAGGATGGTGCTCTCGACGTCAGTGTAGGTCTGGTAGATGGGCGCGGCGATGGCGTCGACTTTGGACTCCGGCATGAGCGCGATGCGGAGCAGGCGTTTGGCGAAGTGGCGCTCGGGCAGCGTGGCGGCCAGCAGCGGTTCGCATACATCGGTAAAGAGCGGCATGAGCTCTTTGGGTGGGCCGGGGAGAAGGATGACGAGCTTGCGATGGCCGTCGACGACGGTGTCGATCCATTGGCCGGGGGCGCTGCCGTTCACGTTCGGGAGCACGTCTGCGCCGTCGAGCACGTCAGCCTGCTTGGCGTTGTTCGCGGGCATCTGCACGCGGCGCGCGGCGAAGCGCTTGTACATCGCGGTCAGGATCTCAGGGTTGCGGCTGAGGCCGATGCAGAGGGCCGCGGCGACGGCCTCGCGGGTGAGGTCGTCTTCCGTGGGGCCGAGGCCGCCGGAAAAGATGATGATGTCTGCCCGGTGCAGCGCGATGCGCGCAGCATCGCTGAGGTGCTGCAGGTTGTCGCCGACGATGGTCTTGAAGGCGACGGCAACGCCGAGCGCGTTGAGGCGTTCGGTGAGGTAGAGGGAGTTGGTGTCCTGGCGATGCGGGGTGAGCATCTCGGAACCGGCGGCGATAATTTCAGCGATCAT